>DASWDX010000001.1:0-3077 GCA_036395055.1 Pyrinomonadaceae bacterium
CAATAAAAAACTTCCTCACGCGTAAGCGTTACCTTCACCGGCCGCCCGGTCATCATTGAAAGCTTGCAAACAACAACTTCGTGATTGAAAGGATCGCTCTTGCCGCCAAAGCCTCCGCCGTTTGGCGTGGCGATCACGCGAATGTGGCTCGCAGCCAACTCCAGGACTTTCGCGAGTGCGCGATGAACGTAGTGTGGCGTTTGAGTTGAACTCCAGAGCGTCAGCTTGTTGTCGGGATCGAAGTTGCCGACGGCGGCATGCTGCTCCATCGGCAGGTGCGTGTTGCCCTCGTAGAAAAAAATATCCTCGCGAATAAGATCTGCTTCGGCAAAACCTTCATCGACGTTGCCAAATTCCAATGAAACTTTTTTGTGAATATTTCCCTCGTCGCCATATTCGTGGATACGAGGCTCATCGATGAGAATGGCTTCGTCGATCGAAGAGATCGTGTTTAGTGGTTCATATTCCACCTCGATCAGGTTCATGGCGTCGAAAGCAATGTCTTCATCAATCGCCGCGACTGCCGCGACCGGGTCGCCGATAAATCGAACTTTGTCGATACAGAGCGCGTGTTCATCCTGGCTCACGGGAAGAATTCCGTAGGGTATTGGCAGGTCTTTGCCTGTGATAACCGCGAGCACACCGGGCAAGGCGATCGCCTTTGAGATGTCCATGCTCTTGATCAAGGCGTGCGGAAGATGAGTACGGAGAATCTTGCAGTAGAGCATGCGCGGCAGCATGATGTCGTCGGCAAACTTCGTCTGGCCGGTGCACTTCGCGCGTGCATCGACTTTGCGGAATGGCTTGCCGACCACTCTCAAGGGCTTTCCGTTGTTATTTCCGTTTTTCGCCATTCAGTTTTTCGAATGTTGATTAGTGATTCAACCTGCTGAAGGAAGTCAACTGCCATCGTCGCAGGGTCGGGAAGGGTGGTTTACCCCTGCTTGTCTCTGGTTAAGAAATAGCGGGGCAAGCCCACCTTCCGAACCTTAGAGATTTTCAATCTTGAGAGACAAGCTCAACCTGACTTTATTCACAAAACTCAAACTCAAAACTGCTGATTCGCGCAAATCCGCGGCTGATCCTATTCGTAGCCATAGATACTCTCACGCGGCAATTCCAGCTCTTCACCGCGCAGACGCGCCGCAGCCAGTTCTACTGCTTCGTAGATTTTTATATAACCGGTGCAGCGGCAGAGATTTCCGGACAGGGCTTCCTTGATTACTTCGCGCGAAGGATTCGGGTTCTTTTTCAAAAGCTCTTCAGCCACCAGCAAAAACCCGGGTGAACAATAGCCACACTGGGCAGCCCCGGTATCAGCAAATGTGTCCTGCAGCGGATGAAGCTCAGCGCCGTTAGCCATGCCCTCGATCGTTTTTACTTCCTGACCTTCGGCGTCCAGTCCTAGCATCAAACAGGAAAGAATTGAACGGCCGTTTACCAGCACGGTGCAGGTGCCACACTCGCCCAGCTCGCAGCCATGCTTGGTTCCAGTCAGGCCGAGGTCTTCACGCAAGACTTCGAGGAGCGTCTTGTGCGGCGGGAACGCCACCTCCGCCGCCTCGCCGTTCAGTACAAACTTAACGTGAGCTTTTTCTTTTCCCGTTTCTTCTCCAATCATCACTTATCTAAAAACTAGCCAACTTCCCACGGAGAGGGCATAAGTTCTTCAAGGTCCCTGGCTCCATGAATCACTGACAATATTTCGATACCATCGTTCCTAAGGCGGTAGATGACGCGATATCGCTGGTAGAGAAGCTCGCGAACATTTTCGTCATTCGTTTCAGGGACAACCCGTCCAAGTTTAGGATGGTCAATGAGTCGTTCAGCCGCTAGAGTGATTCGTTCCACGAATCCACCAGCATACATTTCTGAGTCTCTGGCTATGTAGGCGTGCAGTTCGCGAAGGTCTTCAACGGCGGGCTCAGTCCAAACAATCTTCATTCAGGTGCAAAGAGCTCTTTTACTTCTTCGTGGGTGATAGTGCGGCCTTCTTCCGCCGCTTTAATTCCGTCTTCTATCTTTCTCTTTACATAGAGCCGGTACATGATATCGTCCCACGTGACCTCTTCAGGTAACCTGGAAATCAACCGCATCGCTTCTTCTTTTGTAGTGCTCATCGAATCTCTAATCCGCCATTTGGATGTCAGAAATATAACACAAAAGTCTATCCGTTTACGCCTTCGCGGCGCTTGAGTCTTTCTTCGCTTTGTTCAGAATCGTGTTATCGATTAGGCGCGTCTTGCCGACATAGGCCGCGACGGCGATCATGACCGGACGCTCGTCAAGTTTGTCCAGTTTCTCCAGCGACTCAGCGTCTACCACGCTTACATAATCAACGCGCACGCGAGGCTCTGTCTCGATAGTTGTTCGGACGATCTCTTCCAGCTTGCCGGCATGTCGCTCGCCCTTCTTGAAAACTTCCTTTGCCTTCGTCAGCCCGCGATGGATCACTGAGGCTGACTCCTGCTCGTCAGCGTTCAGGTAAAGATTGCGCGAAGAAATCGCCAGGCCGGAGTCCTCGCGAACGGTGGGCAAAACGACGATCTCAGTGTCGAAAGCCAGATCTCGAACCATTCGCTTGATAATCACAGCCTGCTGCGCATCCTTCTGGCCGAAAAAAGCAAAGTCCGGACGCACCGTATTGAGGAGAATTGCAACTACGGTAGCAACGCCGCGAAAGTGGCCCGGCCGTGTCCCGCCTTCAAGCGGCTTCGACAATCCTCCAACATTTACGTACGTGGAAAAATCCCTTGGGTACATTTCTTCGGTTGAAGGAGCAAAAATGTAGTCAACGTTGTAGTCGGTAAGGACGGCCGTATCTTTCGTTAGATCGCGAGGGTAGTGTTCGTAATCTTCGCTTGGTCCAAACTGAGTCGGGTTCACAAAGACCGAAACCACGACCACGTCACACATCCGGCGCGCTTCGCGAACCAGGCTGAGATGACCTTCATGGAGCGCGCCCATTGTTGGCACCAGCCCAATGGTTCGATCCTGGTCGCGGCGAATTTTGCGCGCGACGGAACTCATGCGCTGGCGGCGATTAATGATCTCCATAACTGGTTAATAGTGAATCG
>DASWDX010000002.1:0-3378 GCA_036395055.1 Pyrinomonadaceae bacterium
ATTTGAATAAAGCGCCGACTCGCCAAAGAGTGAGCCCTCGGGCAGGATATCAATCACCGCTTCGCGACTGGTGTGGTCCTCAATCCGGCAGAGCTTGATGCGACCCCTTACGATGGCATACAAAGCATCCGCCTCTTCGCCTGCACGGTAAACAAAACGTCGGCGCCGAACGTCAATCACCATTGAGCAATCTGCAAACTGAGAAACGATTCCGTCGCTCAAACTGGAACCAAACTCAACTTGTCGGATAATCGCTGATCGATCTGCGGATGTTAAATCCTGAGCGCGGCGTGGCGATTTTGTTTTGTTGTCAACGTCAATCATGGCGGGTACTTGTGGCTCAGTCATTAGGAGGTCGAGCTAAACTCCTTAATTCACTCAGTATGCGAAGGTCTTACTCCCCCCTGGTGATCCAGTCGCTTGCTTAGTGTCTGGTGATGTAAGGGAACCCTGATGAACGTGCCCCAGGGTCTGATTTTTTCAGCTATTGTTCTATCTCGATAACGGGGCGAGTTGCTGGGTTGCGCGGACAATTACTGAATGGCGAACTTTAACATGAAGCTTGTAGACACGCAAGACCGATGGTCCGGAAAATAGGCATCTGATGATAGGATGAACTCACCGGCAGTTCGAGACGTACTAGAATACAGACAGCGGAGATCAGAGGTCAGAGAACAGAGGACAGAGGCCAGATGGCCATGACCAGATGTTCCGAAATAGCCATGACATCTGACATCTGTCCTCTGACATCTGTCCTCTGACATCTAATTGATATGGCTGATTACAAGGGAAAAATTGACGAATGGCATAAGACGGTGCGCCGGAAGGCCCGCGAGCTGGACGAGAAATACGCAATTTCGGATCTCGTCGACGAAGGCTCGCGCGTGGCTGGCGAAGCCGCCATCCGCGGCGCCGAAACCATAACGTCAGGAGCTGAAAAACTGCGCTCTGAAGCTGATCGGCTGGCCGGCGAGGGCGAACTGGGAGACTCAGCAAGACGAGCGACCGCAGAGGCCAGGCGCGGCGCGGAAACGGCGAGCAGGGTCATTCGCAAAGCGGCAGGAGAGGCTGGCAAACAGGCAGGCAAAAAAGCGGGCGAAGTATACGACGATGCAAAGAACTATTACGATCGCGCTTCGCAGTTTTATGATGCCAGCGCGAAGGTAACGCGAGCTTCAACCGCCGCCACTGCTGGTATCCTGAAAGCGCGCGAATGGATCAAGGAAAACCCAGGGAAAGCAGCGCTCGTCTCTTTTTCTCTGGTGATGGGCGTTCGCATGGGCGCCGCGCTACCCGGTATCGATGCGGTATTGCTTGGCGCTCATCCTCACTGGCTGACGCACTCCGCGTTGCCAATTTTTGGGGCGCGAAAACTGAGCGAGAAATTTAATGACTATCTGCGGAAGCAGGAAGAACTGATTGCGGCAGGCCAACTGGATGAAGCCGAACGGAAACGAGTGGAGTTTCAACGCAACCTCACTAAGTATGTCGGCGCTCCATTACTCGGGGCCGTTAGTTGTGCGGCAGGCGCAGTGATGTTCGCGCAAATAGTTCAGCCGGGAAGCGTGGTGGGAGCGCCGGTCAGTTGGCTGGTGGGTGGTAACCCTTTTCTCGGAGGCGTCTGGCTATTCGCTAACGGTGTTATCTGTTTCCACGAGGGCTACAAGTTTTTCATGATTGCGCTTGCGGATCAGGAAGAAGTGAATCGCGTAGTAAGAGAGATTAAAGGGTTGCTGCCTGCCGCCGATCTTGCGGGTTAATTAATCACAGCCAAAAACGCATCAAAGTCCCGAAAGACCACATGGTCTTGCCGCTTTTCCTGGTTGCCTTTCTGATTCTCTCCTACGTTATCGTAATGGGGAAGGGGACGAAGGAGAGCGCAAAAACAATCAGCGTGATAATTCCCAAGACGACGCGTGCACGGCCCAGCGGTTCCATCTCCTGAGGCGCCGGATGGCGCACCTTCAACATCACCCCGAGCAGGACAGTGTAAAGAAAACCGCTGGGACTTCCATGCCAAATGAAACCCAAAACGGACATGACGGCCACTGCGATGAAGGCGAGTCGGCCGATGATTTTGTGCGCACGTTGGCCAAATACGGCAAACGTTCCATGACCGCCATCGAGTTGCCCTACCGGCATCAGGTTCAGGCTCGTGACCAGCAGCCCAATCCAGGCAGCCATGTAAAAGGGATTCGGTAATGCATCAGTAAGCTGTGCGCCTGTGAGTTTCGCAATTATTTGAAACAGCAGCGGGTCGTTGAAAATGACCACCTGACCGCCGATAGAAGGAGGCGCTGTCTGAAGAGTTAACAATCCAGCCAACGATACCGGCAAGAGTGCCACGAAGCCTGCCAGTGGTCCGGCCAAACCAATATCAAACAGCGCGTGGCGCGACGGAATGGGCGACTTCATCTTAATGAAAGCGCCGAAGGTTCCGGCCAGGAACAACGGCGGCGCGGGAATGAAGAAAGGGAGAGTCGCCCTGACGCCGTAATAGCGGCAAGCGAGATAATGACCCATCTCGTGGGCGGTAAGAATTGTCAAGAGAGCCGCCGAAAACGTTAAGCCTGATTTGATGAGGTCGGGATTGGCAATCGCTAACGAGAGCAACCTGGTGACAATCAGTGCGTAGGATTCGGGAATATAGAGAATATATCCCAACACGCCGGCAGTCGTTGGCTCCGGCACGTCAAGCTCTGGAGCCGCTATGACAATTCCCGCAAAGGTTGTAGTTATGAAGGTCAGCAGAAAAAGGGCTGAGTGTCTAAGCAGCTCGCGACTGCTGAGGCTGGCTTGCCGCGTTGCCGACGCATCCCTTAAAGGTGCAAACGGTGGAATTGCATGAACAGATTCTGACATTGACATCTTTTCGATATTAGAGGCCAGAGTCTGGGCAATTGGTCCAGTTCTCTAGCCTCGTGAAATCAATTACCGATGCTTCTGTAACTCTGCCAGGATTCTAATTCGAATCGGGCTCGCCCTCGGATGCGCCGTCATCGCTGACCTGCAAGTCCTTGCCTGGTTTGAAGCGGATCGTCTTACCGGACGGGATTGCCACTTCCTCGCCGGTCCTGGGGTTCCGGCCCACGCCGCGCTTGCGCGGCTTAACCACAAATACGCCAAAGCCACGCAGCTCAATTCGTTCTCCACGCGTCAGTGCTTCCTTCATCGAATGAAAAAGCGCATCCACCGCCTGTTCCGCTTTCATCTTGGGAACGCCAGTCTTTTCCGCCACGCGGTTAATGATGTCTAGTTTAATCACGGCCTCAGCCTCCGTTCGATTCTCAGGGGGAAATTTTTCGAGCCGAACTTGTAGGAAGCGATGATAGAGAGGCACAGCGAAGGCTGTCAAGGCAACCAAGTTTCAGGCGGAGA
>DASWDX010000003.1:0-5281 GCA_036395055.1 Pyrinomonadaceae bacterium
GGCAGCATTCGACGAAGTTTAAACTAAGAAGAGTAGGCGAACACGATGAGCCGCAAGATTGTCTTGCTTGGGCCGTATCCGCCGCCCTACGGTGGGGTGGCGATTTTCACCAGTGCCCTTTTTGAATTTACGAAAGGCAGGGGCGCTGAGCTGTGGGCGGCGGGAGAGAATTTGCCTCGCAGTCCGAACGTAAGCCCGATAGATTACAGGCGGCTCGGACTTATTCCGCTTCTGCTAACGGAAGGGTTCAAGGCCAGAATAGTTGACTCGTTCTATTTTCTTATCGAGTATCCGAATCCTTTCATGGTTCCGCTGTGGGCGCTCCTGAAACTAGTGCTGCGTTTCGAGTGGGTCAAAGTCGTACACGACGGCTCTCTCCCTTCGAGGTACACGGGCTTCGGCCTTCTGAGGAAACTGCTCTTCAGGCTGTCCGTTAGTTTGGTTGACGAGTTCGCGGTGGTCAACGAGGGCATCAACGAATTTTTAAAGAACGAGATTGGCGTGCGGCAAAACGTTAGTACACTTAACGCCCTGCTCCCGATACCTTTCAGTGAACTCGGCGCCGGATTGTCGAGCGAGATAGAGCCCATCCTCGCACAATACCACAGACGTGTGGTCTCGACGGGTGTGTTCATTCCGAGTTACGGTTTCGCCCACGTGGCTGAGGCGATCGAGAGGATTCGGCGCGGGAGCGGCGAAAACGTCGGGCTCATCCTGATTGATGGTGCATTCGCGCGCGACGACGACTACCGAGCCGAGGTATTGCAGGGGCGCGACTGGATTACCGTACTGGAAAAGATTCCGCATCCGCAGGTACTCCAGATTTTCAGACGGAGTGATGTTTTCGTCCGGGGGTTCAAGTATGAGGGCTATGGGCTGTCGCGCATCGAGGCGATCTGGTGCGGGATTCCGGTCATCGCGGCGATGGGTGAAGAGAGCCGGGGAATGCTCCTGTACGACTTCGGCGACCTGGACGCACTGGTCACACATTTACGAGAGACGCTGTTTGATTCATCCGCGAACGAGGTGAAACAATGGGCGGGAGTGTTTCAGCGCGAGGCGCAAGAGAATCTCGAACGTTGGATGAGAATTATGAAACTTGTCTAGCAATCGGACCCACACTCTTTTCCTTGGAAGTCTTTGTTTGAGTTTGCAGGAGATTGTGTAAACACCAACAGCTGCCAGCGTAAAGAGAAAATAGTGGATGACAAGAACATAGCGATATTCAGTGTGCAGGGCCGACTGTACGCAGAAGTAGTAACCAGGAACGATCAGCAAGATCGCCAGCGTTTGAACCCGGCGCTGCCAGATGAGAATGAGGCGAAACACACGGATGATCCGGATTTGCTACGTCGCTCTTCTCGTGCTTCATTACGAGCCGAATTGTACAGACCCAAAGTGATTCAAGGACACTCGATTATCTGTTTTGCCGGAGAGGATTGGTGGTATCACCATCCCCGCTCGAAGTACCATCTAATGCGACGCTTCGCAAAAGCCGGCAACCGCGTAATCTTTGTTAACTCGATTTCGATGGGCCTGCCAAGTCTACGAAACAAAGACTTGTTGCCGCGCATTTTTCGCAAGCTTCGTTCTTATGCACGGCTGGCGCGAGCTACGCCCGAGGGAGTTACTGTTGTTTCGCCGGCTGTCATTCCGTTCTTTGGCAGCCGTGCCGCGCGCACCGTAAACCGCAAATTACTCGCTATGCAAATTGGAAGGCTTGCTCGGCGGGGCGGTCTCTCGCGACCAATTCTTTGGATTGCAATTCCCACGGCGGCGGACATGATTGGCGAGTTTGACGAGCAGCTCGTGATCTATCAGGTATCGGACAAGTATGATGCGAACCTGATGGACCATGCTACCGAGCTTGGAACGATCAGAAAGTTACATGAACGCGCCATCGACAACGCCGACATCGTGCTTTATTCAGGGCACAAACTTCTGGCGGAGGCGGACCGCGCTTTTGAACGTTCTTTTCTTGTGGAGCAGGCTGTCGATTTCAATCACTGGTCGCAAGTCGGCGCCGGCGATATGGAAGTCGCGGCAGCGGTGACAAGTATTTCCCGGCCGCGCCTTGGTTATTTCGGGGCGATCGAGCCATGGTTGATTGATCAGGATTTGATAAAGTGTGCGGCGCGGGAGCGACCTGACTGGCAGTGGATTTTTATCGGTAATAAGTCGCGAGGCGTAGAGATTGAGGATTTGCCGAACACGCATTTTTTGCCGCCCGTGCCCTACCAGCAATTGCCACACTATGCAGCTGGTTTTGATGTTTGCGTCCTGCCGTGGGACACTGCGCATTCATTCACCAGTTATGGTTCCGCGATAAAGGTCCGCGAATATCTGGCAACAGGATTACCGGTCGTCATCTCGCCACTGCCAGAGTATGAATCGATGGGTCACGTACTGCGTATTGCGCGCAGCAACGATGATTGGTTTCGCCTGGTGGAAGAGTCTTTGAACGAAAAGGATCCAGCCGCCGCGCGAGCGAGACAGTCGGCGGTCTCGAGTGGAACGTGGGACGCGCGCGCGGAATTTGTGTCAGGTCTGATCGAAAGCACTTTGGCGATGAAAGCGAATTGAGCGCTGAACAAGTGTAGGGTTTAGCAGTGAGGGGTACCCCAGCAGCGGGGGCAAGCCCACCTTCCCGACCACGAGCTGACTGGATCTGCTTTCTGTATGCGCGTTGGAAGGCCTCTCAAGGCGGATAGTTGAGCTAGTCACGGAAGCTCACAGGTTGGGAAGGTGGGCTTGCCCCCGCTGATGGGCAAGAATTCAATGAAGCAGCTTTTGCAAAACTTGAGAACAGGCGAAGGCTCGGTATCCGATGTGCCAGTGCCTGTGATCCAGCCTGGCCGCGTGCTGGTGCGCACCGCTGCATCTTTGATCAGCGCCGGCACTGAGCGCGCGCTTGCGGAGTTGGGACAAAAAGGTTTGTTAGGCAAAGCCAGGGAAAGGCCCGAGCTGATCGGGAAAGTTTGGGAGAGGGTGAAAACTGACGGACTGCGGCAAGCGCTTGAAGACGTGCGCGACAAACTCGATCAGTCGCACGCAGTCGGCTACAGCGCCGCCGGCATAGTCATTGAACCTGCGAAAGACGTAATGGAGTTCCACGCCGGGGATCGCGTGGCTTGCGCCGGCACCGACTACGCGTCTCACGCGGAAGTCATCTCGGTACCGCGGAACTTATGTGTGCATTTGCCGGACCAGTTGAGTTTTGAAGAAGGAGCTTTCGGTACAGTTGGCGCGATCGCATTGCAGGGCGTGCGGCTCGCTGAGCCGACTCTCGGGGAATCGATTGTAGTTATCGGACTGGGTTTGGTTGGCCAACTTACGGTGCAACTCTTGAAGGCGAATGGCTGTCGTGCCTTTGGAATTGACATCGATGAGACGCGTACTCAACTGGCATGTGCCTCCGGAGCGGACGATGGATCCGTTCCTGATGAGGCGAGTGAGAAGGTTATGGCCTGGTCGCGTGGACGCGGTGCCGACGCTTGCATCATAGCGGCAGCAACGGCCTCAAACGAGCCAATTGAACTGGCAGGCGAAATTTCACGTTTGAAGGGTCGCGTGGTCGCAGTGGGAATGATTGGCATGGATGTGCCGCGCAATGTCTATTACCAGCGCGAGCTAACGCTGAAAGTTTCGCTGTCTTATGGACCGGGTCGTTATGATTCCGACTATGAAGAACACGGACACGATTATCCCATTGCTTATGTGCGTTGGACCGAGGGCCGCAACATCGAAGCATTCCTCGACCTGCTGGCCGGCGGGCGCATTGATGTAAAACCACTTATCACTCACCGATTTTCTATTGAGGAAGCGCTGCGCGCTTACCAACTAATTACCGGCAGCACGGAGCAAAAATACCTGGCGGTCCTACTGACTTACGACACTGAAAGCGAAATTAAACGCCGCATCGAAAACCAATCGGCTGTTAAGAAGGCGCCTGATGCACGCGTCGGTGTGGGATTGATTGGCGCAGGTAGCTACGCGCAAAAAGTTCTGTTGCCAAACTTCAAAGCAGCAGGCGTCGAGTTTTGCTCGATTGCTTCCGCCTCGGGCGTGTCAGCGCGTGACATGGGTGCGAAATATGGCTTCGCGCGTTTTCTATCAGACGCACAAAGCGTTATTGATGACGAGGAAGCGAATCTAATCGTCATCGCCACGCGACATGGGTCGCACGCGGAATTGGCGAGACTTGCGCTTGAACGTGGCAAAAACGTTTTCGTCGAAAAGCCGCTCGCGCTCAATGACGCTGAGCTGGATAGTGTGCTTGATGCAGCCTCAAAGTCTGAAGGGAAGTTGCTGGTTGGTTTCAACCGGCGTTTTTCCCCTTTCGCTGTTAGGGCGAAAGAAGTTTTCGGCGCTCGGCAGTCTCCTCTTTCAATCATTTACCGTGTGAACGCCGGCCGCGTCCGGCGCGAGCATTGGACGCAGGATCCGGACGAAGGTGGCGGACGCATCATCGGCGAAGTCTGTCATTTCATCGACTTGATGCAGTTTCTAGCGGGCGCACCACCAACGCTCGTGTATGCCGTCGCGGTTGCCGGCGAAAAGGGGAATGTAATTCGTGAAGACTCTGTCCTCATAACGCTACAATTCGGCGACGGATCAAACGGCGCGATTGCCTACCTTGCCGAAGGGGACAATGCCCTGCCGAAAGAAAACATCGAAATTTTTGCTGAAGGCAAAGTTTTCATCATCGAAGACTTTTGCAGCGCCCGCCTCTACGCCGGCGGCCGCGAAAAGAGGGAGAGATTGGGCCGTCAGGATAAAGGTCAGACAGAAGAGACACGCATCGCTTGTGCCGTTGTGACAGAAAGCATGCCGGCTCCGATTACTCTTCAAGAACTCGAGGCTACCACCCGCGCTACCTTTCGCATCAGGGATTCTCTACGAACAGGACAGCCGATGAAAGTGAAGAGTGAAGAGTGAAGAGGAATGAGTGATGAGTGATGAGTCATGAGTATTAGGACATCTTTTGAATCTTGTTCAGCTTGCTAATCCTGTCTCTGATTCGCAGCGACGACGGACCACTAACTCCTGCCAACAATTCATCACTCATCACTCATTACTCATCACTGTTTTTAACCTATGTGTGGAATTGCCGGATTAATCAGCCTCAAACCCGAACGACATATTGCCGCAATGTTGCAGACTATCGAGCATCGTGGCCGCGACGATGAAGGGGTTTGGACTTCCGAAGGCATTGATGCCTCAGCGCGGCGCGCGTGTTTGGGTCATCGCCGTCTGGCAATCATCGACACCAGCATAGCGG
>DASWDX010000004.1:0-7168 GCA_036395055.1 Pyrinomonadaceae bacterium
GTTTCCACTAAACGCACGCGTGTGTTCGGATCGATCTGCACCTGGCCAATCGAGCCGACCTCTATCTGCGCGCGCGAGTCGCCGTCAGTTTCCAACCATTGACCGACCGCCAAACGCCCCTTTTCTTCCATGCGCGAAGAACCGATTTTGGGCGCGCCGTCGAGCCGAGCCACTTGCCAAAAGGGGCGCGATTCACGCGAATAAAGCCTTAGAGCGGCAAAGCCGGCGACTAGCAGTAGCGCGATGAGGGCCCCAGCAAGGGCGGGCTGCCAGGACTTGAAAGTGAACGGGGATGACTTAGTGGCTCCCAGTTTGTTTCCGTTAGTTTCTCTTGCCATGCGACTTTGCAAATCGAGCCACAGCGAGTCAGGCGCCGAACGTTGCGGCAAGCGTTCAGCAAGCTTTACTCCAAGTTTGATTTCTTCAAACCGGATGCGACACCGATTGCAGCCGATCAAGTGTTCGGCAATCTGCCGCGACCGCTCGCTGGTGACTTCGCCATGGCAGTAGGCTGATAACTCTTTGGTAACGTGCTTCGAAAACATTTCCAGTCTCCCAAAACAACTTGAATATCCGGCCGTGACCCGGACGGGCGGGACAGGCAAGTTCTACTCGGCAACCTCCTGTCGCAGATGGGCCAACTTACAGGCCAGCGCCTGATGACCGCGATTAAGTCGTGATGCCACGGTGCCCTTGGAACAGCCCAACACGCTGGCAATTTCCTCGTATGAAAGATCCTCAACGTATTTGAGCAGAATCGGCAGACGCAGCTTCGGCTTTAATTCCTGGATCGCAGCTCGCACTGAATCGGCAATCTCCAACTTCGCGTAACTCTTCTCCTGCGGTCTTCTGTCTTCGATGGTTGTCATCGGGGTTGATTCCCCAAAAGGAAGAAACCGTCGGCGCTTTCGCTGCTCGTCAGTGCAGGCATTAACTACGAGTCGATAGAGCCAGGTAGTAAAAGCAGAGTCACCGCGAAACTGGCCAATGCTTGTCATCAACTTGAGGAAAATTTGCTGCGATACGTCACTTGCCGCCGTCTCGTCGCCGTTGAATGAATACAGCGCGATTGAAAACACCCGGTCCTTATACTTCTCAAACAGCAGCCGAAAAGCCTCCCGGTCGCCGGCCTGGCAGGCTTCGATAACGCGCTCATCAACAATTGGTTCCGCCATTACCGCGCGCTGCTCCATCCGGCTCCTTCCGTACTCGCCCTAACAAACGTTAGACGGAGAAACCTTGAGTTTTCTTCCCTAAAATTTCGCTGAATTACCGGCGGGTAATAGTGTAACTGAACGTTGGTGGGAAAGATCTTGTCGGTACCGCCTTCAATAGCGGGTGGATCTGGCAAAAACTAAGGCGCAAAGAACACCGTTGAAGGTTTCTTTGCGCCGTGGTGATTTGTGCCTCGCGCTGAAATGGGTTTACTAAAGGCAGACTACCGCGTGACGTGCACGATCATCTCAGTCCCTGATTCAAGCTTCAACTCCTTGCTTCCCTGCACGGCAAGGGAGCCCGCGCCGCCTGCGCCACCAAGTATCAATCCAATTGCCGCGCCTTTGCCGCCGCCGACAATTGCACCCAGTACTGCGCCGGCGCCGGCGCCGATGCCCGCACGCTTCACCGTCTGTTTCGTGCGACTGCCAGACTCCACGCCGCCTTCGTTGTCAGCACGCCCGGACTCACTGCCATAAACGCGCGTGACGTAGCCGTGCAAAGTGCCGCTGCGTCCATCGCTGAGGCGGATCGAATCAAAGTCCAGATTCATACTGGTGCGTCCTTTAACTTTTCCTGATTTTTGAATCGAACTAATGTGGCCGGTCACCGTCGCTTCGTTAAAGCGTACCGGATCAAGCACCGCCGCCGTAAATCGGTCACCGACACGATTCTCTTTGCTGGAGAGCGTATCTTCAATGCGAACTTTCAGGTTTGTGCCAACCGGCACTAACGGCCTAACCACCGTCGTCCGACGAACACCGCGCCTGAGACGCGGCTTCGTTTGCGCCTCAGCAATGAGCGGCAATGTGAACATGGCCAAAAGGGCCGCCAGAGAAATCAATCGCTTCGCAATACTCAATTTCATTAGTGAACCTCCGCGGAGCTCCTGGAAGACGCTCCTCAAGTGAAACTACTTCGTTATAGGAAACGCGAGACCTGCAAAACTGTCGACAAAAAGAGTCAACACGAGCCGGACTTCTAAGTGGCACCCGCTGTAACCGGTTCCGCATCCTCACTCCGGTCAGCTGCGAGATCATCGGGATCTCCCAGCTCCTGCTTGCGATGGACGGTGCCGTCTGATTCAAAAATGTAAGCGGAAGGCGCTTCGCGCATGATGATGTCCTGCAGACGCATCAGGCCGTAGAGCAACGCTTCGGGCCGCGGAGGACAACCGGGGATATAAACGTCCACCGGGATGCAACGATCCACGCCCTGCATCGTGGAGTAAGAATCAAAAGGTCCGCCGGTCGACGCGCACGCGCCCATCGCGATCGCCCACTTCGGCTCCGGCATCTGCTCGTAAATTCGGCGTATCACCGGACCCATCTTCAAAGTGACCGTGCCCGCAATGATTATCAAATCGCTTTGCCGTGGACTCGGACGAAAGACACCGGCGCCGAAACGATCAATATCAAAACGTCCAGCCCCGGTGGCGATCATTTCTATCGCACAACAAGCCAAACCAAAGGTCATGGGCCATAGCGCCGAAGCGCGTGCCCAGTTAACTACCGGTGCGCCGATGTCCATGGCCTTAGCGCCGACAGTGCGCCGCACCGCGTTCATCAGCGAATCAAATCTGGTAAGAACGAATCCCTGGTCGTGCTCTGCCATAGTAAAGTCCAATGTCTAAAGTCCAATGTCCAATGTCCAATGTCCGTCCGCGGTTAGTGGCGTTGGACTTTGGACGTTGGACTTTGGACGAGTTTAAGCCCACTCCAGCGCCCCTTTGCGCCAGGCGTAGTAATAACCAACAACCAGTATCGCGATAAAAACAAGCATTTCGACCAAGGCAAACTTAGTGAACGAGAAATCATCGCCCATGAATATGATCGCCCACGGCAGCAGAAAAATCGTCTCCACGTCGAAGATCAAGAACAACATGGCCACGATGTAGTAACGAACCGTGAAGCGCGAGTGGGCGTCGGTCGTCGGGTCGATGCCGCACTCATACGGCCGCATCTTTCCCTTGCCATAAACTGCCGGCCTCAGAAACCGCCCGAGGACAATCGGCAGGACCGGAAACACAATCGCGACTACGAAGAAGATCATTATCGGCCAATAGGCCGTGATCGGTGAACCGATATTCTGCGCAGTCGTTGCTGTCGCCGTTATTCCTGTGGTTGCCTGGAGCAGCATTAGTTTGTCGAAACTTAAGCGAGACTTTCGGGGAATCTGTTAACAAAGATTGCGTTTGTAATTATAGTGTTCGCAAAAATATTAAGCGTCGTGGTGATCAATGTCAACGAAGAGTTGCGAAGACTGTCTTTAGCTCCATAAGAGCCAAATGTCTATAGATGCCACCTCCACTCAACCGCTTTCGCTCCGTGAGAGTGACTATCTGTAACAGCCGAATCGACGGTGACTAACATTCATGCCCTACTTTAGTGCAAGTCGCCGCCGGGGGAGCCGGCAAGCAGGGCGATGGCATGGTTCAGAACTGGTTTGATTACTTCGAAGCTTTCGCGGACTCCTTTGGGTGAGCCAGGAAGATTGATGATCAACGTGCCGGAGCGGACGCCGCAGACGCCGCGCGAGATCATCGCCATCGGCGTCTGCTTGAGCGTCTCGATGCGCATTGCTTCGGCAAGGCCGGGTGCTTCGCGCTCAATGACTGCGAGTGTTGCCTCGGGAGTGTTGTCGCGGGGGGCGAGGCCGGTACCACCGGTGGTCACGATGAGATTCACGCTGCTCGAATCAGCAAATTCTCGCAACGCATTAGTAAGTGGATTCGGATCGTCGGAGAGAATTCTGATCGCGACAATCTCCGCGCCTAGCTCGCGAAGGAGTTGAACGAGCAGTTCTCCTGAGGCGTCTTTGCGCTCGCCGCGTGAGCACGCGTCGCTGACGGTGATGACAACTGCGCGGAGTTGAACTGGCATTGTGTTGCCCTGGGCTATCCTATGTCGCTCCTTCAAGGTGAAGATCCACCCGCTAACGCAGGTGGTTCTGACTGCCGACTGCTCCTGTGGTCTACCTACGGGCGTGTTCCTTCAGCCAACAAAGATCCATAACGACGAGGAGTCCTGCGTCTTGAGCGCGCACGGCCGCGGCTTTGTCGATCACGCCTTCCTGCAACCATACCGCCTTCGCGCCGACCGCGATTGCTTCATCAACCGCCTTCCCGGCTTCACTCGACCGGCGGAAAATATCAACCAGATCTATTGGCTCCGGTACGTCCTCAAGCGAAGCGTACGCTTTGTCGCCAAACACCTCGGTTTCGTTTGGATTGACAGGAATAACTTTGTAACCGCGACGTCTCATGTACGAAGCAACGCCGTGGGAAGGTCGACCTGGATCTGATGAGAGACCGACGACAGCAATCGTCTTACAGTTTTCCAGTATCTCCGTAATCGTCTCTTGGTCGTTGATCTTCAAATTGCTCCCCTAACTGAATAGTTGTGTCGACCGGAGACACCGGCTCTGCCGCACATCCCTCTAGCGCACAGTCGCGCTTACCGAATGCAATTCCTGCAGCGAGCGGACCTTGACATCGCCGTCAGTCTCGCGTGCAGCGATGGCCTCCACGATTGCCTGCGCGCCGGTCATAGTTGTCACACAGGGAATGTTGTATTGCAAAGCCGCACGCCGAATGGCCTGTTCATCGAAGTGTGAAACGCGGCCCAACGGTGTATTAATGACCAGCGCTATCTCGCCACGCTTGATGTGGTCGACGATGTTTGGACGTCCTTCGTTTACCTTAAAGACGTTCTCGATCTTCAAGCCAACCTCGCGCAGGCGCTCCGCCGTTCCCAAAGTAGCCACAAGTTCAAAACCAAGCCGAGTCAGCCTGCGAGCCAGAACTACGGCCTGACCCTTATCCGCATCGTTCACACTGATAAATGCCCGGCCCGGGTGCGGTAGAGACAGCCCGGCGCCCATCATCGCTTTGCCATAGGCTTCGCCAAACGTTTCACCGACTCCCATAACTTCACCGGTTGAATGCATCTCGGGACTGAGTATCGGATCAACTCCGGGAAACTTCGCAAACGGAAACACCGGCGACTTGATGAAGAAGCGACTGACCGTCAAATTGTCAGGTAGATCAAAATCCGCAAGAGCCTGTCCGGCCATTACCAGTGCCGCTATGCGTGCTATGGGAACACCGGTAGCTTTGGAAACAAAGGGCACTGTTCGCGACGCGCGCGGATTTACTTCCAGCACATAGACCCGATGGTCCTTAATCGCAAACTGAATATTCATCAATCCGCGCACCGATAGTGCCGTCGCAAGCAAACGCGTGTAGTGGCGCATGGTTTCGATGTGTTCCGGATCGATTCTAACCGGCGGCAAAACGCATGATGAGTCACCGGAATGGATTCCAGCTTCCTCGATATGCTCCTGAATTGCAGCGACGATACATGTGTTTTCATCGGCCAACGCATCGACGTCAAACTCGGCGGCACGCTCCAGAAATTTATCAATCAATACTGGGCGCTCAGGCGTGAAGCCAACCGCGGTGCGCACGTACTCGTCGAGGCTTTCTTCATCGTAAACGATGGCCATCGCGCGGCCGCCAAGCACGTAACTGGGCCGGACCAGGACTGGATAACCAATCTGCTCGGCAATCTTTTTCGCTTCTTCACCCGTAGCCGCCATTCCGTTTTCCGGCTGCGGAATGCCCAGATCCTTGAGTAGCGCGCCAAAACGTTTTCGATCTTCAGCGAGATCAATCGAGTCTGCAGCTGTGCCGATGATAGGAACGCCTGCTCGGTGCAGGCGCATCGCCAGGTTCAATGGCGTCTGTCCGCCAAATTGGACAATGACTCCCTCCGGCTTTTCCATGTCGACGATGTTCATTACGTCTTCAAAGGTAAGCGGTTCGAAGTAGAGACGGTCGGACGTGTCGTAATCCGTGGAAACGGTTTCCGGGTTGCAGTTGACCATGATCGTCTCAAAGCCTGCATCCCGAAGCGCAAAGGAGGCATGGCAACAACAATAGTCAAACTCAATTCCCTGGCCGATGCGATTGGGGCCGGAGCCCAGGATCATGATCTTACGGCGATCGGTAGGCGCTGCTTCGTTTTCCGTTTCGTAGGTCGAATACAGATAAGGCGTAAACGATTCAAACTCGGCGCCGCAGGTGTCAACGCGTTTATAGACAGGAGCGAGGCCCAGTTTTTTTCTGTATTCTCGGACTTCGTCCTCCGATCTTTCAGTGAGATATGCGAGCCGTCGATCTGACAGCGCGACTTCCTTGAAAGATCGCAGAAGCTCCGGCTCAATATCTTCGAGCTTGCGCCCTTCAATTCGCTTTTGGATTTCCATTACATCCTGGAGCTGCTCGAGAAACCAGGGATCGACGCGCGATAGACGGTAAATCTCCGCGATGGGCCAGCCGTGTTGCAGCGCATAAGTAATGTAGGAAAAGCGCTGCGAATTAGGCCGCGCGAGTTTGCGTTGCAATTCATCACTGGAGACGTCTTCCAGGCGCAGCGGTTTAACTGCTTCCAGTGAGCGAAGGCCCTTGAAAAGAGCCTCTTTAAACGTCCGGCCAATCGCCATCACTTCCCCAACCGATTTCATCTGCGTGCCCAGCACGTCTTCCGCTTCGCGAAACTTCTCGAAGTCCCACTTGGGGATCTTGGCAACTACGTAGTCGATGGTCGGTTCAAACGATGCGGGTGTCTTCTGCGTGATGTCGTTGGGAATCTCGTCAAGCGTATAGCCGACGGCAAGTTTTGCCGCGATCTTGGCGATGGGAAACCCGGTCGCTTTGGAAGCAAGCGCCGATGACCGCGACACGCGCGGATTCATTTCGATGATGCGAACGTCGCCGTTCTCCGGGTTCACTGCAAACTGAATATTCGAGCCGCCCGTTTCCACACCAACTTTGCGAATGACGACAATCGCCATATCGCGCAGTCGCTGATATTCGCGATCCGTGAGAGTTTGTGCCGGCGCGACGGTGATGGAATCGCCGGTGTGCACCCCCATCGGATCGAAGTTTTCA
>DASWDX010000005.1:0-9737 GCA_036395055.1 Pyrinomonadaceae bacterium
ATAATTCAGGGCCATCACGGTTTTAAGACTCTTCTGGCCTCATGGCGAGCCAGGCGGTCGGAAAAGGCGCAGCCTCAATTAGATCCTACCGGCCAAAACCGAGAAATTCTGCGAGAGAAGCCTGATCTACTTTCACGATCGCAAGAGTTGGGCACTGACAATCTCATTTACCTTGAACCGGCGAATGCGGTTTGGAACGACGCGTGGAGCGTAACCGAGGATTTGATTCTCGAATTTCGCAATGAGGTGAAGAGCCGTGGTGCGGGGTTTGTCGTCGTTACTCTCAGTAATGGTCCCCAGGTACTTCCCAGTCCGGAAGTCCGGGAAGGGTTCAAGCGACGGTTTGGCATAACAGACCTGTTCTATCCTGACGAACGGATCAAATTGCTGTGCGCGCGAGCAGGGATACCGGTGATCATCCTCGTTCCCGAATTGCAGGAATTTGCCCAACACAACAACAGTTTCCTTCACGGATTCGGGGAGGATCTCGGTAATGGCCATTGGAATGCGACCGGCCATCGTGTGGCGGGCGAATTAATTGCAAAAAAAATTTGCGAAGGCGGCGTTCTCAAATAGCGCGGGAGGTAGAGTTCTGTTAGAAATAGACCAATCAACTGTTTCGGAGATCGGAATGCACTATTACGATAACGTACTTGGCTTGATCGGCCGCACACCGCTGGTCAAATTGAACCGTATGACGCGGGACATCAAGCCAGTGGTGTTAGCGAAAATGGAAAATCTGAACCCAGGCTTTTCGGTGAAAGACCGCATCGGCGTGTCGATGATCGAAGCTGCTGAGCGCGAAGGCAAGTTGAAACCAGGCGGAACGATTGTTGAAGCCACATCGGGAAACACGGGAATCGGGTTGGCCCTCGCTGCCGCAGTCAAGGGTTACAAATGCATTTTTGTTATGACTGACAAAGCGTCGGTAGAGAAGTCACGTTATCTGAAAGCGCTGGGTGCCGACGTCGTGATTACTCCGGTTTCAGCGAAGCCCGGGACACCTGATCATTACGTTTCTACGGCCCAAAGGATTGCGAAGGAGACTTCGAATTCATTTTACCCTGATCAATATTCACACCCTGCAAACCCGGAAGCTCACTATCGCACGACCGGCCCCGAAATTTGGGAGCAAACCGAAGGCAAGATCACGCACTTCGTTGCCGGGATAGGAACGGGCGGCACAATTTCCGGCACAGGCCGATTTTTGAAAGAACAAAATCCTAAAATCAAAGTCATCGGTGCCGACCCTTACGGCTCGATTTTCAAGACTTACAAAGAGACTGGGAAGATCGTCGAGACTACGCCTTACCTTGTTGAAGGAATTGGCCAGGAAGTTGTACCGCCCAACGCGCATATGAAGTACGTGGATGAGGTAATCAACATTACGGATGGTGAGTCGTTTGAGATGTCGCGACAGTTGGGACGTACTGAGGGAATCTTCTGCGGTGGCTCGAGCGGAACGAATCTCGCGGCCGCGTTGCGAGTTGCACGTGATCTGGATCAAGACGCTGTCGTTGTGTTCATAGTTTGCGATACCGGGGAACACTACTTGACGAAGCACCATTCGGATGAGTGGTTGAAAGAGAAGCGTTTGCTTGAACCGCAGAAGATGACGGCCGGCTTGATCAGTGGAACTAAGGGCGTGAACGCGCCGCAATCATTGGTGTCGGTGGCGCCTCCGGACAAACTAAGCGAGGCGCTGGCGAAAATGAATGAGCTGGGCCTCACTCAAATACCGGTGCTTGAAGACGGTCGGCCAGTTGGCGCGCTCCGGGAAAACCGCGTGTTGGCGAAGGTGGTACGCAATCGCCATCTGCTGGATTCGCCGGTCAGCGAGGTCATGGAAGCAAGTTTCCCCACGGTCGATGTTGATGTCAGCGCCCAGGAGGTAATGCGGCGTCTCCAAACCAGTCCGGCTGTGCTCGTTGAAGAATATGGCCGCATCGTCGGAATCATCACGCGGCATGATGTGCTGGATCTGAAGTTAGGTATTACCGGGCCGCTGAGTTAGGGCTTTAGCGTGAAGTTACTTGTGGGCGGACTATTCACGCTCGTAAAAATGCGCCGTTAGGTTCTCACCAAGATCTCGGCAAGCGGTGCTCCGAAATCCTGCCAAATAATTCTCCGGCACAAACGCGTCAGCGCCTTCAATCGTCAATGGAACTTCAGTAACGATCCACTTCTCGATATAGGGAAGAAAGGATCGATAGACTTGTTCGCCGCCGATCACGAAGAGATCGCCTTTCAAATCGTTAGCCATCGAAAGAACTGATTCAACGTCTCGAACCACAACGACGCCGTCTTGCGGTGCGATCTCAGCCTTGCGGCTCAAAACGATATTCAGACGATTCGGCAAGGGTTTCTTCAGTGTGAGCCAGGTTTTGTATCCCATCACGCAAGCGTTACCCGTAGTCGTTTCCTTGAAAAATTTCATGTCGGCGGAGTAATGCCAGGGCAGCTTCCCGCCTTTGCCAATCGCACTGTTTCTATCTACTGCGACGATTCCGATGATCATGAAAGCAGGACAGACATTCCTGTCTGTAATTTCTCTTCAACAAAAAAAATACGACAGACAGGAATGTCTGTCCTACACTGCCACCGCGGCGGCGATTTTTCCGTGAGATCGATAACCCACTAGCTTGAGATTCTCGTAGCGCATTGCCAGCAAGCCTTCAAGCCCGCGCAGCCGCCCGGCTTCGTCGAGGATTTCCAGTTTTGGAAGCGGATAAGGCTCGCGCGACAGCAGTTCATTCACCTGCTCAAAATGGTTCTGATAGATATGATAATCGCCCAGCGCATAAACAAACTCACCAACCTCGAGTCCGCAAACGTGCGCGACCATGTGCATAAGCAACGCGTACGAACTAATGTTGAAGGGCACGCCGAGGAAGGCGTCCGCTGAGCGCTGGTAAAGTTGGCAGTGCAAAACGCGCCCACCTTCCACCTTAAACTGAAACAATGTGTGGCAAGGTGGTAAATCAACTTTGTCTGCCTGGCGCGGGTCCCAACCAGAGACTATCAAGCGCCGTGAATTCGGATTACGCTCAATCTCCTGAATGAGCTTCGCGATCTGATCCACACCATTGCGCTTCGGATAATCACCTCCGAAGGAGCGCCAGAGATAACCGTAAACCGGACCGAGATCACCCGCTTCCCGCTCGAAGCGTCGAGTGTGTTCCTCATCGGCCCACTCGGCCCAGATGTCTACGCCTTTCGCGCGCAAGCTCGCTTCATTAGTATCTCCGGAAAGAAACCAAAAGAGTTCTTCGGCTATCCAGCGAAAGGGAATCTTCTTCGTTGTTACGATCGGAAATCCGTCGCGCAGGTCAAATCGCGTTTGGTATCCGAAGTGCGAAATCGTGCCGACTCCAGTACGGTCGTGGTGTTCATGGCCCTGCGCGAGAATTGATTTCAGCAGATCGTGATATTGTTTCATCGAATGAATCAGACAGGATTAACAGGATTTACAAGAACCAGAGATTGAACAGTTAGGGTGTCCCTTACGCGATTGCTTCTTCTTCATCGCCTTTATGGGAGTTTTCTGTACGCGTTGTCAACTTGATGGGCTTTGGTCGTTCTTGTAAATCTTGTGAATCCTGTCTATCGATTGTATTAAGGTGCAGTATAACTTCGCTCAAGCTCATTAAGTAAGCATGAAACAATACAATCTCTGTTTTCTTGGCTTCGGCAATGTTGGACGGGCGCTGGCGCGTCTTTTAGTTGCCAAGGCGTCCGAACTACGAGAACTGTACGGCCTCGAATATCGCGTCACTGGAGTTTCCAGCCGGCGGATCGGTTGGCTTATCAGACCTGACGGGTTTGACGTGTCCAGGCTTCCTTCGAATACCTTCGCCGAGCATTCGGCAGCTGCAAACAGTATTGGCGATTGGCTGCGTCAGGCGCGACCTGATGCCGTATTTGAGACTACTTCGCTTAATCCGGATTCCGGCCAACCGGCCATCGACTATCTGCGCGCGGTTTTAGAGGCCGGTGCGCACGCAATAACCGCAAACAAGGGCGCGCTCGTTTACGGGTATCCTGAACTGACTGAACTGGCACAGACGAAGGGCAAGCGGTTTCTTTTTGAGTCAACTGTGCTCGACAGCGCGCCGGTCTTTTCGCTTTTCCGTGAAACGCTTCCGGCTGCCAGGCTGCGCGCCTTCAGCGGAATCTTTAGCTCGACTACCAACGTGATCATCGAAACGATGGAGGCAGGCCGTTCATTTGACGAAGGATTGAAAGCGGCGCAGGAACTTGGCGTGACTGAAACCGATCCTAGCCACGATATTGACGGTTGGGATTCCACAGTCAAAGCGTGCGCAGTTGCAAGCGTGCTGATGAACATGCCGCTGAAACCCGACGAGATAAGCCGGGAAGGAATTCGCGATCTCAGCCCCGGGAAAGTGCAGGCCGCGCGCGCAGAGGGCAAACCCTTTAAACTTGTGGCGAGGGCGAAATTAGCCGGAGATGGAAAGCTCGCTGCGACCGTGCGGCCCGAGCAGATGCTGTTCAGCGATCCGCTCGGAAACGTCAGAGGAACTTCGCTGGCGATTCATTTTGAGTTAGATATGTTGCCGGGCCTAACCATCATCTCTCACCGTCCGAATTTGCAGAGTACTGCGTACGGAATGCTGGCTGATTTTATCAATGCGGTTCGAAAATGAGTCCAAAGTCCAATGTCCAAAGTCCAACGTCCGGAAGAGCCATGTAGTTTAAAGTACAACCTTCAGGTTGCTTTGCTGCGAAGGACGCAAGCTGAAGCTTGATGAACTCTGAGCTACATGGGTCTTCCGGACTTTGGACATTGGACATTGGACTTTGGACTAGGTCAGCCAATCTCACTCACACCCTGAATCAACCGTTCAATCTCATCTGCGGTTGTATAGCAAGCGCAACCTGCGCGCACGAGTCCTTCTTCTCCCAGGCCCAGCCGTTCAACAACAGTTGCCGCATAAAAATCTCCGTGCGAAAGAAACAACCCGCGCGTGGCAAGTCGACGTGCTACCTCTGTCGAGGCTACGCCGTCCACGGTGAACGACACGGTTGGTGTTCTCGGCATATCCGGCGAGGGACCATAAAGGCGAACTCCGTTTATTGACGCCAATCCGTTCCAGAGTCTACGTGTCAAGTCTGCGCTACGCTGATGGAGTTCCGTGTAAGCCGCGGCCAATCGCGCACGCCGCGATTCTCCTTCGGCAAGTGACGCCAAAAAATCGACGGCTGCGCCCGCGCCAACCATCCCTTCCTGATTCTGCGTGCCGGTTTCCACATTCTCGGGGGCATTATCGGGAGCTGGGATGAGCTTGGGAAAATTGATCGAGTCGAGCAAAGCCAGCTTGCCAAATAAAACACCGACGTGGGGGCCGTAAAACTTATAAGCCGACATGGCAAGAAAGTCGCAGTTGAGGGCCTGAACATCGATGAGCGCGTGCGGCGCATAATGGACGGCATCAACAAACACGAGCGCATCGACAGACCGCGCCATCTGGATCGCACGCCGGACATCGTTTATTGTGCCGAGTGCATTTGAGGCTGCGCCGATGGCGACGAGTTTTGTTCGTTTAGTTATCAACTGCTCGAAGCCAACCCAATCCAGTTGGCCCGTCTCCGGTAGCAGCTTCACGATTTTCACTGCAACGCCGCGCTCGACTACAAGGCGCTGCCACGGTGCCACATTCGCATGATGATCCAGTTCGGTGACAATGATTTCGTCGCCGCGTTCATATTGCATTCCCAGTGCTCTTGCCAGGTGAAACGTAAGCGTCGTCATGTTTGCGCCAAACGCAATCTCTCTTGCCGACGCATTTAGAAGCTCGGCGCAAATCCGTCTCGCATGCTCAAGCGCAACGTCGGTTTCTTCGCTCGTGGGATATGCCCAGTGCGTGTTTGCGTTGTGATGGTAAAGATAATCAGTCATCGCCTCGACGACGGTTCGCGGTACCTGTGTGCCGCCGGGCCCATCGAAATACGCAACTGGAAAGCGATTGTGAACGCGGTCGAGCGCAGGGAAACACGTTCGTATGTCGGCAGTTGAAGCCAGCGTCGGCCGGATTGCGGATGTGGTTGTCATGTATCAGTTGGGAGTTATCATAATGTCCGAGCGCCTCATTTAGCCATTTGAATCTCGATCTCGCCTGTCTGAGGTCGCGACCGTCAATCCATTCATATACAGCTGCGAACTCTGCTCGCCGTTTATCTCGAAACCACCGCCGACGAACTGCAATTCTCCTACGCAGAGAAGGGAAAGCCTTACCTCGAACAAAGCCGGCGCTGTGGAATTCACTTCAACCTGGCGCATTCGCACGGCAGAGCACTCTACGCGTTCTCAATCTTTCGCCAGCTTGGCGTTGATCTCGAGTTCATAAGAGAAGAACTGGCGGACGACAAGATCGCGGAACGATTCTTTTCACCGCGTGAGGTCGAGACGCTCAAGACCGTGCCGGCTGAATTTAGAAAAGCAGCTTTCTTCAATTGCTGGACGCGCAAAGAGGCTTACATTAAGGCTCGCGGTGAGGACTCTCGATGCCGCTTGATGAATTCGATGTTTCGCTGGCGCCCGGGGAGCCCGCTGCTCTGCTTCGAAATCATAAAGAGCCGGCAGAAGTCGACCGCTGGCATGCGATCTATTCCCGTGACCTCAGGATACGTCGCGGCGCTGGTAGCGGAAGGTTTTGACTGGCGGCTGAAAACCTTTGCGTTAGCGGAATTCGCCGAGCAATCGTGATATCAGACCTCAATGCGTGGCTTCGGCCGGCGCCGCTTCCGCCTCTTCTTTCTTCGCTCTCCACATACCGGCAATCTGGTTGGCCTCGGCGAGGGTCATGTTGTCGTAGATATCCGCATTGTTTTTTATGACCCCGTCTTCCAGTTCACAGACTTCCCAATCCGGAGCTTCCGGATCAGTGCCCGCGCGTCCAGGCTTGACGCGTACCTCAAATGAAATCTCAGGGGCTTTATTTTCGTTTTCCATTGGTGAATTCCTTTGCGATTTTTTCTGATAATTTGAGCAAAGTAAATCTATCATAACTTGCCAGTTGAGTCTCAGCTCCTCCTACAGTCCTCAATAACCTCAAAGTCAGGTTGGCAAATTTTGTGTTAGCATGCGCGCGGAAATTACAGCCTGAACCGATTAAATCAAGTAATCATGTGTAACGATAGAAGAGACTTCTTGCGGTTGTCTGCGGGGTTCGCTGGTACAGCTCTGCTAAGTAGCGCAACTCCCGTGATTGGCGCGACTGATGAAGCTGTTGCGGAAACTAATGCGGGCGCGTTTCAACAACGCGAGCTGCCGGAATCAATTCGCAAGCTGCGGCGGATGACGGACGGCATCGTCCCGATTTCGCTTGACGAGCGCCGCGCGCGAATCGAAAAGGCGCGACGCCTGATGCGTGAGAATAAGATTGATGCCTTATATATTGAACCCGGCTCGAGCATGTTTTATTACACCGGCATGCGCTGGAGCACTAGCGAGCGAATGTTTGCCGCCATCATTCCTGCGCGCGGTGAGATTGCCTGGGTGTGTCCCAAGTTTGAGGAAGAGCGAGCGCGCGAGCTGATCGCGATTGGCAGTGACATTCGCACCTGGGAAGAAGACGAAAGTCCTTACCAGCGCGTTGCCGAGATCTTTCGTGATCGCGGACTTCGTACGGGTCGCGTCGGTATGGAAGAGCGCGTGCGCTTTTTCCTTTTCGATGGCATTCGCAAAGCGGCACCGGGACTCCAATTTGTTAGCGCGACACCAGTAACTGCGGGCGGGCGCATGTTCAAATCTCCAGCTGAGATTGCCCTCATGCAACGTGCGAACGACATCACGATAGCCGCGTACAAAGCGACTATCGACAACGCTCGGCGGGGCATGACGCAAGACGAGTTTGCCGGGAATTGCGCTGCCGCATTTCGCGCGCTGGGTGTGCAGGGTGGAATCTTTTGCAGCTTTGGCAAGTACACAGCTTTTCCGCATGGCAGTAGCACACCACAGGAACTAAAAGAGGGCGATGTTGTTTTGATGGATGGCGGCTGTGGTGTTGAAGGTTATCAGTCAGACATTACGCGCACCTTCGTCTTCGGCAGGCCGACGCAGCGGCAACGTGATATCTGGAACCTGGAGCGCAAATCGCAGGATGCGGGTTTTGCGGCAGCAAAGGTTGGCGCGCCATGTGAAGCGGTTGACGCCGCTGCCCGGAAAGTGATTACCGACGCCGGCTTTGGTCCGGGTTACAAAGTCCCGGGTTTGCCTCATCGCACCGGCCATGGCATTGGTCTCGACGGACACGAGTGGACAAACTTCGTACGTGGTAACAAGACGCCGATTCAGCCGGGCATGTGTTTCAGCGATGAGCCGACGATTGTGATCTACGGTGAATTTGGCATCCGGTTGGAAGACTGTTTGTACATAACCGATGAGGGCCCCAGGTTTTTTACAGCCCAAAGCCCTTCCATCGATCAGCCCATTTGATTCACTCCCCTGGGCCAGTTACCCTCACGACAGCTGTATCGGTCACACCCCTCGACAGACCTGAATCAGTTGTCACGGTGAATTCCACTGAGTTGTTGGGACCCGGCTTTAGCTCATCAGACAAGTTGTGCAGCGTTGCCGATAGCACCCCGGTCTTTCTTGAAGCCACATCCATGGTGTAAGTTTCATCGGCCTGTTCTGTTACCTCACCATCAACACCGACCACGATTGCCTGGCTATAGACATACATTGCGCCGGCACATTCATGATCCTGTCCATAAGGTCCATGCCCTTCCGCCTGGCACCAAATCCAGAAACCTACAGGGCTCTCATTAAAGCTTTGCTTTTTCGCCACTTGCCGGGGAAGACAGGGAATTAGCCGCGGATACACGCAGATAAGCGCGGATCAGAAAAAAAGGCCGTTAACCACTAAGACACGAACATACAAGGCTTAATGATTTGAAAGAGAGGAGAGAGAGAGAAGGGAAAGAAGAGAAAAAGTGAAAGAGAGGGGTGGATTTTTTACGACGTACTTTCCGGATCCTGATGTCTCTCTGCCTGAGATTTTTCCTGATCGGCGCTAATTCGCGTTTATCCGCGGCCAGTTCTCTTCATTTCTGCCAGATTCAACTCGCCTGCCGGACTGATGTCAGCCTTTAAAACCTTCTCCATCTGTTTCAGCGCATAATCATTTTCTTCCGGCATCTCAGATACGACGCAGTCACCCGGCACGAAGAGTTTGAACTCTCGCATGTAAGCATCGTTGGCGGTGAAGAGCACGCAGTTGTTGCCTGCGATGCCGCTAAGGATCAGGCTGCGAGCGCCGACGTGTTCGAGTAACAGTTCGAGACTGGTGCAGTAGAAGCCGGAGTGCTTGGGTTTTAAGACAAAGTAATCGTCTTCGTCCGGCAAGATCAGCTTGACGAAGGGTTCGCCGCGTACACCATCCTCCAGGCAATGGGAGACAATCTGATTCAGATCTGATCGCCACTTGCCAAAATTATCGTTGGCATAAATTACCGGGATGCCCACTTGTTTGGCTCGTGCTTTCAGACTTGCAATCTGTTTACCAACCGGCAAAGCAAGCTCGAGCAACGCCACGACCTTTTCAAACTCGAAGTCGTTCACGACATCAATCAATAACAATGCTGCGCCGGCATCGTCCGGTACATTGCCGTGAAGATCGTTGCTTTTGATAGGCATTGCTGAGTCGTTGCGATTGCCTGACAACCGTACATTCCAGGCTGACCGATTGTTCACTTGTGATTCGACATCGTGC
>DASWDX010000006.1:0-10567 GCA_036395055.1 Pyrinomonadaceae bacterium
CGTACGTTCAGTCACCGAAACCAGCATGATATTCATCACTCCGATACCCCCGATCATCAAGGCAACGAAGGAAATTGAGGTGAGCACGAGGGCCGTGGCGCCGGTGAGTTGATTGTAAATATCCAGCAAAGAATCCTGCGACGAGATGCCGAAATCGTTAGGCGCGCCCAGCGGCACACGTCGCCGCCGTCGCAGGACGTCGGTTATCTCGTCAATCGCCGATTTGACGTAGGCGCGGGATTGCGGACGAATGATGATGAAGAAAACCACTTCCGGAAAGGGACGATCGGGATAATACTTGTCGAACGTGCTGAGGGGAATAAACAGGGAATTATCGCGCGACTGGCCAAAGAAATTCCCGAGCGGCTCCATCACACCGATTACGTGATAGGGGTTGCCATTGATCCGGATATCTTTATCGATCGGATCTTCGTAGGGAAAAAGCGCGTGGACAACATCTACGCCCAGGATGCAGACGTTGTCGCGATTCTCCATGTCAAAATCTTTGATGAAACGTCCGCGCGCTACATATTGCGTGTGGACGAATTCGTAGTAGGGCGTAACGCCAAGAAGAATCGGAGTGTCTGTTTGTTTGTCCTGGTAGCGTGCCGTCACGGCGATCATGCGATGGATGGGTGAAACGCCGGTAATTGAAGGAGCCTCTCGCCGCAAGGCTTCAGCGTCGTCCATCGTCAGGTCTTTCCGATGGATCTCCTCCGGTCCGGGCGGACGGCCAAAGCTAGGTTCAAACTTCGAAAGGAAGATCGTATTGGAACCCAGCGATTCAACCTGATCAGCGAACGCTTTGTTCAGCCCCTGGATAATTGACACCATAAAGATGACGGTTATGACCCCGACACTGACGCCGAGAATCGTCAACGAGGAACGCAGCTTGTTTGCGCGCAACGTGTCGAAAGCCATCAGGGCGGACTCGCGAATATCATCAAGTCTCATCGGTTAGTTCACAGGTTAATAAGGGGCAGACGGCAGGAGCAGTCGGCAGGAAAAATTCTCGTGCCTCCTGGTTGACTACCTGCGTATGGCTTTTCGTACTCCTGCTCCTGCCGACTGCTCCTGCCTACTCAGCTCTTAGTGCCTCAATCGGATCGAGTCGCGCTGCGCGCCAGGCCGGCCAGAGGCCGCTAATAATTCCCACCACCGACGAAACCCCGACACCAAGTACTGCGGAGGCGACGCTGATTAACAACGGAAAGCCTATCAACGCGGCAATCAGGTAGGCGAGGCCAAAGCCGGTGAGCACCCCGATCGCCCCGCCAATCGCAGTCACCATAACGGCTTCGATCAGAAACTGAGTCAAAATGTCTTTGCGCCGCGCGCCGATTGCCTTGCGTATGCCAATCTCCTTCGTGCGTTCAGTCACTGAAACCAGCATGATATTCATCACTACTATGCCGCCGACAACCAGCGAGATCGCGGCCACGGCAATTGTGACGATATAGATATTGGCCGTCGCCTTACCATAAAGATCAAGGAACACGTCCTGAGTTTCCAAAGAGAAACCCTCATCATCTTCCTGGTTAAAAACCCCGCCGCGTCGATTCCGCATTACGGTGCGCACCTGATCTTCAGCCACTTCAAGTTGCTCTGCAGCCGGCACCTGGATGAAGACTACGATCGAATCGCGCGCGCCATAAATTTTTTGGTAAGTTGAGTAGGGAATATAGGCGACACTGTCTCGCGAAGCGCCGAAGATGGAACCAAGCGGCTCAAGTACGCCAATGATTTGAAAAGGACGACCGGCAATTCTGACTTCCTGGCCGAGCGCGCGGTCGGGAGCAGCACCCCCAAAAAGATTTGTCAGCACGTCGGAACCCACCACGCAAATTTCACGGCCGGAGATGCCTTCAGCGTCGGTCCACAGGCGTCCGGCATCGATGGCGCGCCCATCGATATCAAACATCGTTGTGGGCGTGACGCCGCGGATGTTAACGTTCTCGAATTTTTGATCCGCATGTTTGACAGTTTCTCTAACGTTTGCCGCCACACCCACGCGCCAGCACGCATTGCACAGGCGAGCTATCGCATCCGCGTCTTCATCCGTAACATCTTTCCGTTTGTTGAACTTTACAAACTCTTCGCGTGACCTGATGATTTGCGGCCGTTTTGAAACCGTAAATACTGTCGAACCTTGTGAAGAAAAGGTGGTTGCGACCTTGTTATCCAGGCCCTGGATGATGGTGACCACTGCGATGACCGCTGCCACGCCGACTACTATCCCCACGAGCGTGAGGGCGGTGCGCATCTTGTTTTGTCGCAAACTGCCGAGCGCCACGAGGAACGCTTCCCATAACGCCGTCAGGCGAAACAAAGCAAACGAACGTTTTCTAAGTGAAGCTGCCACGCCGATATTTATTGAGCGGGAACATGTCTGCGCGTTTTGCTATAAGTTGTTACTGAAAAGAAAATCGGGCGGGTACAAGACCCGCCCTACAAGTTTGCTCAAGAGCGGCCGTGATATCGCTATCTGATTTTCTCGTCCTTTTCGATTAGACCGTCGCGAATGGAAATCACGCGATGCGCGCGGGCGGCGATGTCGTGTTCATGCGTGACTACGATGATTGTGTTTCCTTCTCCGTGCAAGCGCTCAAAGAGATCCATGATCTCCATGCTGGTGTGCGTGTCAAGGGCTCCGGTTGGTTCGTCGGCGAGAAGAATTGAAGGATGGTTGACCAGGGCTCGAGCGATGGCCACGCGCTGACGTTGTCCTCCAGATAGTTCATTGGGACGGTGTGTTATGCGGTCGGTCAGATCAACTGCTGCGAGTGCCTGTTTGGCCATCTCATGCCGCTGAGCGGATCCGATGCCGCCGTAAATCAGGGGCAGTTCCACGTTGTGAAGCGCCGTAGCTCGAGCGAGCAGATTGAAGGTCTGAAAAACAAACCCTACTTCCTGATTGCGTATACGCGCCAGCTCGTCGTCGTCCATTTCCGAAACATTCTTATCGTTAAGCCAGTACTCGCCCTTGCTCGGCGTATCGAGACAGCCGATCAGATTCATCAGCGTCGACTTGCCCGAGCCCGAAGGCCCGATGATCGCAATGTACTCACCCCTGGGAATATCAAAGGAGACACCATGAAGCGCATGCACTTGTTCGGAGCCCATCTGGTAGGTTTTCCAGATCCCGCGCATCGAGATCAGTGCATTGGCGTCGTGGGGTTGAATCGCCTGCGGCTCAGCCGGCAAAACGGTCAGTGCTGGTGGTGATACGAGTGTCGCGTCGCTCATTAGCTGCCCTCGTTTGCATTGGCGTTAGCGCCCGCTTTGCGCTCCTGGCGCTTCACAGACATGCCATCTTTGAGCGTCTTCAAGACCCGGCTCGGACCTCTAACAATTTCCATGTTCGGCTTCACTCCGCTCGTGACTTCAATATCGGCTTCGCCCGTGATCCCGGTGGTTACTTCGATAAACCTGACCTTGTTTCCTTCCAGTAGGTAGACTCCCTTGATGCTCTTGGGCTTTTCGCCCGACACTGGCGTCGGTGCCGCGCCCGCAGCCGTGGGAGATGGCACCGGAGGTGCTTTCTCAACAATTGCTTCGAGCGGTACGGCAATCACATTGTTTTTAGTTTTGGTGGTAATGGTTGCCGTGGCGCTCATTCCCGGGCGCAGCCCATTGCGAACCTCGTCTGGCATGTCGCGCAGTTCAACGGTAACTTTGAATTCCTTCGCTTCCTGAACGTTGACGCGATTCGACAGACCACCCTGAGTGTCTGACTTCGAAACCGCAAGCGGATTTTTTTGCGTGACGACGGCGACAATTTCCTTTTCGCCAAGGGCGTCAACTTTGACTTTTGCCTGTTGCCCGACTTCGACGTTGGAAATCTCCGTTTCGTCCACATTGACTTCCACATTGATGGTAGACATGTCGGCAATCGTCATCAGCGGCGTTGTAGACAAACCGGCCACGGCATATTCACCGACGCGCGTAGGAATGTCGGCGACTACGCCGTTGAGCGGCGAAAGCTGGGTGGCTTTTGAGCGTTGACTCGACGACCCGCGGAGCAAAGCCTGCTGCTGGCTGGCGCGCATTTCGGACGACTTGATTCCCGTCCTGGCTTCTTGAACCGCGATCTTTTGCTGGTTGGCTCTTTCCGTCGCCTCTTTAACGGCGATTCGCTGCGATTCCAGATTTGCCTTTGCTGTCTGCAAGGCAATCTTCGCCTGGTCGAAACGATCGCGCGCCGCATCGTATTCGGAGCGCGAAGCAACGCCCGCCTCAATGAGCTCGCTGTTGCGTTTCAGTTCGCGTTGGGCAGTATTTAAATCGACCTGAGCGCGATCCACTGAGGTTTGTAAGGAGACCAACTGCTGGCGAGCCGAGGCCACTGACGACTCGGCAACCACCAAGCCCTGTTGGGCGTTAGCTACAGCATTACGGGCGCTCTGAATGTCGTTAATTGCTTGCTGTGCCGCCGCCCACTGCGCTTCCTGGCTAGACTGAAGCTGGGTGGGATCAACGCGTACGAGTGGCTTGCCTTTTACCACCTGATCGCCGGGATTTACATAAATTTCTTCGATTCGCCCAGGTACCTCACTCGTAAGTTTGATGTAACGAACCGGTCGCACCTCGCCGGAGGCTGTTACGGTCTGGCGTAGCTCGGATTTGACCTCCAACTTGACCGTGGTTACTTCAGGTTCATCTTTGCGGCTGGCAAATACGCTGATAATGATTATTAACGCTAATAGAGCGACGGCCGAGACGGCGATAATGATCTTCTTTTTCCGGTTTAGAGCCATAACTTGTTCCTTAGTTCGGGGGTTAACTTATTAATTCTGCACGAAAACACTCGGATTTTGAAACCGATCTGGTTCGAGTAACTCTTACGTCAAAAAACCGTAAACAGTTTCAATAAAGGCAGGAAGCAGGCGCAGGAGGCAGGCGCACGAATCACGACTTCGTTCACCCTCGCTTGCTGTCAATTGCGGCTGGTCAAAGCGTAACGCGTTATCGTGCAGCCAACTCCTGCCGCCTGCTCCTGCCGTCTGCTCCTGAATTAGCGGCGTTGGCTAGTCGAATACTTTCGCGCTAGAATGACCCGCCGTTGCTGAACTCCGTTTCAGCACAGAAATTGAGAATTTATCGCGGATTGGGTGCAGTTCGCAAACTTCCAAAAATCATGATTACTTGTGACAGATGTAAATCCTCCAACCTCGATGGCGGGCAGTATTGTGATGAATGTGGCGCGCCGCTACGGCCTAATTCGTCGTCCGGGTCTGGGCCAAACGTTTCAGGCATGAACATATTTAGAGCCGAACCTGAGGGAAATAATGGTTCCCATTCGCCGGCTGAAATACCACAGCCTGAAGTTGCTGCGGGCAAAGAAGGTGGGCCTGCAGTAAATCTTTCGTCCTCGCTGGGTGCCAGCGATAAGCCGCACGCGAGGCTGGTTATTGAGCGCGGCAAATCTGTGGGCAAGCAATTCATGCTGAGTTCCACTGAATCAAATATCGGTCGGTGGGATGCTGACGGAGGCATTTTTCCCGACGTGGATTTGGATTCCGACGATCCGGAAGCGAAGGTCTCGCGGCGTCACGCTCGCATTGTGTTGAGCGACGGGAAACATTTGTTGGAGGATTTGGGGTCTACCAACGGCACGTTTGTAAATCGTGGAAAGAGGCTGCCGCCAGGAACTCGTCATACACTAAACGACGGCGACGAAATTATTGTCGGTAAGACTTTCTTGCGCTTTCACGTGGTCAAGTAATCTGGTTGGGGCGCTAATGTCTATCGTTCAAATGGCGGCGAGGAATTGATCCACGTCGATTTGGTTTTACTAATATATGGCTGAATGTCTCAAATGTGGTACGGCAACGGTACCGGGTGAAACTTTCTGTAGTAACTGTGGAACGAAGAACCCCGTGGAACCAAAGGAGTCTTCCGCTGCCTCGAGTAATCCTGCCGAAGATAGCGGAGAAAGCAGTGGCGCAGCCATTGCCATGTCGCCGGAACCCACCGAAATACCAGATAGCGAGGCGGCCAACGAATCCGCCGGCAGCGAACACGATGTTGTCTCATCAGATTCCCTGGGCGGCAGCAGTACCGGCGAAGTGCCGGAGCAGGGCAAACACACAGTTAAAAAAGGTAATACCGGCGGCCATCAGCCGACTGTCAAACAACTCGATCCGGGCAACGTCTTAAACTCCCGTTATGAGATCGTGCGCCGAATTGGCGGCGGTGGCATGGGAGCCGTATACCTGGCCAAGGATCGAAATCTGGGCGACGCGCCACGTGCCGTGAAAGAAATGGTTGAGGCGCACCTTGATCCGGCACAGCACGAAAAAGCGATTGGAGACTTCAAAAGAGAATCCTTGCTGCTCACTTCCCTGGAACATCCGTCCATCCCCACCATCTACGATTATTTTTACGACGAATCGCTCGCGCGGTTCTATCTGGTGATGAAGTTTATCTCCGGCGGCGATCTCGCTTCGCGTCTCCGCAGTGCTCCCGGCGGACGAATCGACGAGAAGACTGTCGCCGACTGGGGGATGCAAGCTGCGGACGTGCTTGAGTATCTACACAGCCGGCCTAAGCCCATCATTTATCGCGATCTCAAACCGGCGAATTTAATGATTGACGGCAATAGCGGTCGCGTAATGCTGATCGACTTTGGAATAGCGCGCTGGGTAAAGCAGGAGGAGAAGGGCGTGACCGCCGTAGGCACGATGGGCTATGCGCCGCCGGAATTATTTGGCGGACGAGTCGAGCCGCGGTCTGATGTCTACAGCCTGGGCGCTACTTTGTTTCATCTGTTAACCGGTTCGGACCCGCAGGATAATCCGCTATTGATCTTCGACTTCCAAAAGAATCCGCGCCCCCGTCAGATAGCACCCTCTATATCGACTGAGATGGAACAGATTCTGATGCGATCGGTCGAATATAAACTGGAAGATCGTTTCGCTTCCGCCGGAGCGATGCGCGATGCCCTGGCGATACATCTTGAAAAATTAATGTCGGGACACGTCACCTACGGAGCGGCGGCAACGCAGGTAGGCGGCGAGACCGTACAAGTGCAAACCGTCTATTGCGGTTTTTGCGGCGGACGAATCGCCGCGGACGATATCTTTTGCGCACATTGTGGCGCGCGTCAGCCACAGGCTGGACTTGGAGCGAGTGCAACTTTGAAAGCTGCCCGCCCGACAGCCAAACTGGTAGTGGCAGGAACAACTGAATTGGACGCTTCCTTTGTCTTACAGAAAGACAACAACCTCCTCGGCCGGACTGATCCACATTCCAATGTTTTTCCGGAGATCGACCTTTCTCGCTTCGATCCGGAAACGAAGGTCTCTCGCCGTCACGCCAGAATTTGGCGCGAAGGTGAGACATTTCTCGTTGAGGATCTGGGCTCGGTTAATGGAACTGTAATCAACGATTCGGTAAGACTTGCGCCACGACAGCCGCGGGTCCTGGACAGCGGAGACAAACTGCGCCTGGGCGAAACAACGCTTCATTTTCTTTTGGGATAGTTTTTTGCAATTGGTTCTTTGTACTTGGGCCCTCCGTTTTTTGTACTTGGTTCTTTGAACTTTGAGCTTTGTAGCTTTGGTATGCAAAGCGTGAGTTCAGAGAGCAAAGTACAAAGTTCTAAGTACAAAGAACAAAATCAAAAACCAAACCAAGGACCAGAGGCCGAAGACCAAAGGCCAAAAATACTTAATGACCGCTACCGTCGCTGAAACAGCACCACCCCGAGCAAAGTTGCAGCCGCGTCTAGTAATCCAGAGTTTCGCCAGGTTTCGCGCGCCGTTCGCCTTAAGGTGTGGCGCGATCTTGATCGATTACATCCTCCTGGTGGGGATCGTGGCCTTTAGTACATTGGTCAGCCGGTTGTTGGGCGGCGGCGCGCGCTCGGCAGGCGACTCATCGGAAACAATTGGAATAATTCTGGCGATCGTTGTTGCGGTGTTGAATCTCGGGGTTCTGCCCGGGTTGGCAGGCGTAACCATCGGCAAGTGGGCCGCCGGCTTGCGCATTCTGCGAGGCGATGGCAGTGAAATCGGAGTTGGACGGGCTTTTTTTCGTCACTTCGTGGGTTATCCGGTTTCTTTTGTCACTCTGGGATTGGGATTTCTGGCCGCTGCACTCACACTGCGTGGGCGCGGGCTGCATGATTTGCTCGCCAACACGATTGTCGTGCGTGAAGGACGAATAGTGAATGTTAGAGAACCTCGAGTTTAACGAACGGAGATCTCTCCGAAATTAGAATGACATGCCTGAGCTAATAGTGAAATATCCCGACCGCGCGCCAGACCGGTTTCCGCTGGGACGACTGCGAATTACTCTCGGCCGCTCTGCTCGCAACGATTTGTGTATTCCCGATCCCTTTGCCTCGCGCGTACATGCCGAAGTGCGCCGCGAAGGCGAGGAATATTTCCTGCAAGACCTCGGGTCCGCAAACGGAACGCTTTACAACGGTGGCACGGTCGAGGGCACCGTGCCTCTAACTGCCGGCGGTCGGATACAAATCGGCGAAACCGAAATTGTCTTTGACGATGGCACCTATCACTCGAGCATGGGTGCCACAATGATCACCGATAACTCGTCTACTTCGCTGCCTGAAGCAACCATCGCCCTGGCTTCCGGCGACCGGACTACGTCGGGTTTACTTGAAGCGATTGAGGGCGCTCGCAAAAAGCCGGATCAAAGCGCAGTCGCGCGGATAGCTCGCGAAGGCGACTTGCTCGCGCTAATCAGCAAGGTGGGTATCACGCTGCTGAGTTCATCAACGCTCGAGCAGACTCTGGAACAGATTGTCTCGCTGGTATTCGAAGCCGTTCCGGCAGATCGTTGCCTGCTCATGATGCGCGACGAGCACAATGAAGAATTGAGAGTAGCCGTGGCGCGTTTGCGCGATCGCGTTGGTGAGGTTGGAGAAATACGCGTCAGCCGCAACGTGATGGATGAGGTTGTTATCCGCGGCAAGTCAGTGCTGACGTCGGACGCGCAACACGATCCGCGCTTTGCCAGCGGTACCGTTGTATTGCAGGGTGTGAGGTCGGTGCTCGCTGTTCCGCTGGGAGTTTCAGAGAAAGTGTTCGGTATCATTTACGCCGATTCACCGATCGCTGAAGGAAGATTTACCGAGGACCACCTGAAGGTGTTAACCACTCTGGCATCGGTGGCGGCCATTCGCGTCGAGAACGCGCGCCTGGTTGAAGCGCGATTTCAGCAGGAGCGCCTCGAGCGCGAGCTGCAACTTGCCATGGAGATCCAGCAGCGCTTTCAGCCAACAGCGCCGCCGATCGTGCCTGGTTACGAATTTCAGGGCATCAGCTTTCCCTGTTATGAAATCGGCGGAGACTATTACGATTTCATCCAGCGCGAGGATGGCCGTTTGGTTATCGCGTTGGGAGACGTCTCAGGCAAAGGCACTGCCGCTGCGCTTCTGATGTCGTCCCTGCATGCGGCGATTCATGCGCAGACAGGCTCGCATGACACGCTGGTACAAACAATCTCGGCCGTTAATCGTTATCTCGCCGAGAACATTCCGCCGAATCGCTTCGTCACACTTTTTTATGCCGAACTCGATCCCGAATCAGGCGCCGTCTCTTTTCTTAACGCGGGTCACAATCCGCCGCTTATTGTTCACGCCGCGGGTACTGTGGAGCAGTTGGCTTCAGGCGGTTTGCCCTTGGGAATCAAAGCCGACGCCGACTACCGCGAGGGCCGCACACACTTACAACTGGGCGACGTGCTGGTCATTTATTCCGATGGCGTGACGGAGGCGGCCAGTCCAAGCGGCGAGGAGTTTGGCCCAACGAGACTCTACGAAGTGGTTTCACGAAACGTCGATGCTTCGGCGGCCGGAATTCGCGATCGCATCGAGTCGGCGTTAACTAAATTCTCTCAAGGTACTCAGGCAGCTGATGACATTACACTCGTGATCGTCAAGCGCCAGGCGGAAACCAGGCAGCTTTCAATAAGCGGCCCCAGACTCAACCTTTAACCGGGTCGTGGCAGTCAACTCAGACATTGCTCCCAGTCTTTTGAATCATGAACCGAAAAAGTCAGGCGAAGACCAGGCAACTCACGGCCGGTGGCGCTCGGTAAGCTTAGAAGACGATCTTTCAAAACAACTTAAAAAACCTCTTACCAGGTAGTCTAAGGTTCCTCGATACATTCAACCTTGAGTGGTAGCAAATGAGCGGGGGCAAGCCCGCCTTCCCAACCTGAGAGCCTCTCTATCCAAGTTAGTTCCTCTGATCTTGAAAGCCTTTCCCCGAAGAAACCAAGGCTCAACTTAGATCAGCTCGTGGTCGGGAAGGCGGGCTTGCCCCCGCTGGTGGGCCTACGCATGAGTCGCGAATAATCAATCACTCGGCTTTCCCAATAGCAGAGCGTCACACGTGAGTGTTTGTGGGCCGCTCTCGTTGCAGATTGCGAAAGATGCGCCTGGATACATCGTCACGCCGGCAAACTCGCCTTTGCCGTTGAGGATGTAGAAGTTTATTCCGAAGTTTGGATTACCCTTGCTGTTCAGCAGCCGTTTCTCAATTGTGTTTGCCTTGATGCGACGAAGCGCTTCCATGCCTGCGTCTTTCGGATGACG
>DASWDX010000007.1:0-4549 GCA_036395055.1 Pyrinomonadaceae bacterium
GGAAAGCCACTGGTGGTTTGTCGGGCGACGGCGAATTATCAGGAGTTTTCTCGAACGCGTTTGTCGCGATCTGAAGGCAGCGCGCGCGGACCGGGGCGGACAAAGCTCAGCTCTCAAAATACTTGATGTTGGCTGTGGCACCGGCGCGAATCTTGAAATGCTTGCGCAATTTGGTGAAGCCAAAGGCGTGGATATTTCCGCGGAGGCGTTGTCTTTTTGCCAGGCGCGCGGATTGACGAACGTCAAACAAGGCGAGGCTGAGACATTGCCTTACGAGGCTAATTCGTTTGATCTAGTCACCGGTCTCGATGTTGTCGAGCATCTCGACGATGATCTTGCGGGTTTAAAAGAGATGCGCCGCGTGTTGCGTCCTGACGGGCGGGCGCTGCTGTTCGTGCCGGCGTTCATGTTTCTGTGGGGGGTGCAGGACGATGTGAGTAATCATCGGCGTCGCTACACTTTGAAGGGACTCAAGCGTGTGTTGCAGGAGGCGGGCTTAGCGGTCGAACGCGCGACCTATGTGAATCTTAGCTTCTTCGCACCCATTTTTCTGGGCCGGTTCATCATGCGCATCACGGGCCTGCGTCCGGAATCAGAAAATAATCTTACGATCGGGTTTCTCAATGGTCTGCTGGGAAAACTGTTGGGAGCGGAAAGCGTGCCACTTCGCTATTTGAATTTTCCTTTTGGAGTTTCCATTATTTGTGTGGCGCGGAGAGTTGATTAGCAAACGTCCGAACGCCTGGGGGCATTTGCCCGCCGGCGTCGAAACCTAAGTACGCGTGGTATCGAAAATTTGCAACGGCGGACCATCCCGCCTCTCAAGATCCACGAGTTTGGTTCAGACCAAATGAAAACTTACGGCGAGGAAACAATTCTAGTAAGCAATGAACGGTTGGCGGCGAATCGCATTGAAAACCCGGAGTTGTCTGTTTTCCTTCCCGTCTATAACGAAGAACCAAATCTCACGCCGCTCCATGCGCAGTTAGACGAGGCCCTGAAGGCTCTCGGGCGAACGGCTGAAATTATTTATGTTGATGACGGCTCGACTGACGGCAGTTTGCAGGTGTTGCGCGAACTGGCACAGCTCGATAACCGCGTTCGCGTGGTGGCGTTGCGGCGCAACTATGGTCAGACCGCCGCAATGGCTGCCGGCATCGATGCCGCGTGCGGCGAGGTGTTGATTCCCATGGACGCCGATATGCAAAACGATCCCGCAGACATTACCTGCCTGCTGGAAAAACTCGATGAAGGCTATGACGTAGTCTCGGGTTGGCGAAAGAACCGGCAAGACAAGTTGATCACGCGCAAGATTCCGTCGATGTTGGCTAATCGACTGATCTCCTGGATCGGCGGCGTGCCGCTGCATGATTACGGCTGTTCGTTGAAGGCCTACCGCCGCGAGTCGATCGAGGACGTTCGTCTTTATGGAGAAATGCATCGCTTTATTCCTATCTATGCATCCTGGGCCGGGGCGCGCGTGGCCGAAATTCCCGTCGAGCATCATGCGCGCACCATGGGAAAGTCAAAATATGGACTATCGCGCACGCTCAAAGTGGTGTTCGATCTCATGACGATCAAGTTCATGGCGTCATATCAAACAAAACCGCTGTATATCTTTGGCACTGCCGGGATGCTGACGTTTTTCATCTCTTTTCTCTCGGGGCTGTTAGCGCTAATGATGAAGTTTGCCTCCTGGCCTAAGCATGCGGACTTGGTTCAGACACCATTACCGGTGATGGCCCTGGTGCTACTGGTTTTAGGCATCCAGTTTTTCCTGATGGGCCTTCTGGCCGAGATGCTGGTGCGCACGTATCACGAGTCGCAGGCAAAATCGATTTATGCGGTCCGAGAAAAGATCGGATTTGAAAAACAGTGAATCGTAAATGGTAAATCGTAAATAGTTGTGTAGCTTACCGGTCTCCCACGTCGAGTGTACCGCACTGATGATTCACGATTAACCATTTACGATTAACGATTTACGATTTACCGCTATGTGTGGAATAACCGGTTGGGCCAATCTCGACTCACGCACGCCGGCGCCTGAGGGCGCGCGCGAGCTCTTGCATTCGATGTGCGAGCGCATGGTTCATCGTGGGCCGGATTCCGAAGGGTTAATGGTTTCCCACGGCGTGGCACTGGGAATGCGCCGCCTCGCGATCATCGATTTGGTCACCGGCGAACAGCCCACCTTCAATGAAGACAAGAGCGTGGCCGTTATCCTCAACGGCGAAATCTACAATTACCGCGAGCTTCGCCATGATCTCGAAAAGCGCGGACACAGTTTCCGTAGCCAATCCGACACCGAAGTGCTGCCTCATCTTTATGAAGAGTATGCGGACGAGATGGTTCAGCAGCTCAACGGCATGTTTGCTTTTGCGTTATGGGATTCGAAGCGCCGCCGGCTCTTGCTCGCGCGCGATCGATTTGGTGAGAAGCCGCTTTATTGGGGCGTGTTTGCCAACACTCTGCTCTTTGCCTCTGAGCCGAAAGTTTTGCTGGCTCACCCTGCCGTTAAATGTTCGTTGAACCTACAAGCGCTGCGCGAGTATCTCTCATTCGATTACGTACCGGCGCCGCTGACGATTTATCAAGGTATAAACAAGTTACCCGCCGCACATACTTTAACGCTCGAGGACCGCGATATTAAAACGCAATGCTATTGGTCCTTAAGTTATCGAACAGAACAACCTACTCCGTCTGAAGCCGAAGCTGCCGAGCACCTTCGCGAGTTGCTGGCCGAGTCAGTGCGCATGCGTTTGGTTTCCGACGTGCCTCTGGGGGTCTTGCTTTCGGGCGGTGTCGATTCATCCACAATCGCGGCGCTGGCAGTGCGTGCTTCGTCCGAAGCCGTCAAGACGTTTTCGATATCGTTTGCGGAATCATCCTTTGATGAGTCGTCCTATGCCCGGGCAGTGGCGAAGTTTCTCGGTACCGATCACCACGAAGAGCGTCTCAGCGTCAACCTTGCCGCAAACCTTGTTGGCGAGATCGGTTCCTGGATGGATGAACCCTTCAGTGATCCCTCGCTCGTTCCTACTTACCTGTTGTCTCGTTTCACGCGCAAGCACGTGACCGTCGCGCTCGGCGGCGATGGCGGCGACGAGCTCTTTGCGGGGTATCCGATGTATCGCGGCCATCGTTGGGCTGAGAACTACGCGAAGGTTCCTCGCGTAGTGCGTGCGGGCATAATCGAGCCGTTGATCGGGCTGCTTCCGGTCAAGACCAAGAACCTTTCATTTGACTACAAAGCCACGCGATTCATTGCTGGGACGAAATACGATCCTGTTGCCCGGCATCACATCTGGTTTGGTTCGTTTAATCCGGCTGAGCAGGAAATGCTTTTGACTTCGGAAGTGCTCCGCAACAGCGATGGGGATATTTATCGCGAGGCGCGAAAGATGCTGGCCCAGTGTGACTCCGCAGATATCGTCGAGCAGATGCAAAGCCTCGACACCCGGCTTTATCTTGCCGAGGACATACTAACCAAAGTCGATCGCGCCAGCATGGCGGTGTCGTTGGAAGTTCGCGCGCCGTTTCTCGATCCGCGAGTTGCGGAGTTTGCCGCTTCGTTGCCGGCAAATTACAAGCTGCGAGGTCGGAGGACAAAATATATTTTGAAGCGCGCGATTGAAAATTTACTACCGCCCTTCGTCGTTCGTCGGGGAAAGAAAGGTTTTGGCGTTCCGGTGGCAGAGTGGTTGAAGGGAAAACTGCGACCGCTGGCGCGTGACCTGTTGTCGCCGGACCGCGTGCGCAAAGCGGGGGTTTTCAATCCTGAATATGTAACAAGACTACAAGATGAACATGAGCGCGGAGTAGCAAATCATCGTAAGCTGCTCTGGACACTGCTCATGTTTGAGCTCTGGCATGAGAGCTTTATCGAAACGCCGCGCCGGATTGAGACTTCAGTGGGTAGTGAGCAGTGAGCGGCAGGAGCCGCAAATTGACGCAGATAAGAGTAGATCAGGTCTGAGAAAAGAAGTACGAGGGTTTTTAAGATTGCTGTAATCTGCATTGTCTGCGGCTAATAAGACTCGTATAAAGGCGGGCGTTGTCCGCCGTTTCTATGTACGATCCAACTCTGGAACAGACATTCGACGATCTTTTCGAGTGGTGTCGAACCCGCGACTTTGCCGGGTATGATCCATTCGACGCGCTGAACAGCCGACTTTTCCAATCAACTCCTTTCCAGCATTCCCAAACGGCGCGATATATCTGGACACAAGTCTGCAAACGTTCGCCGGTGAACCTGCATCGGTTGTTTCATGTTCCGCCGCAAAAGAATGCAAAAGGACTCGCCCTTTTCGCCCTCGCGGCCCTCGCAAACTATCGTCGTCGGAAAACAATCGAAGCCGAGACCGAAGCGCGTCAACTGCTCGGTGAACTGTGGCAAATGCGAATTCCTGATTACAGCGGTGCTGCCTGGGGTTACAACTTCGCCTGGCAAAGCCGCAACTTTTTTGCACCACAGGGTGCGCCGATGATTGTGCCCACAGCTTTTGCGACACGGGCGCTGATTGAGGCGTATGAAATATTTTCTGACCAA
>DASWDX010000008.1:0-6546 GCA_036395055.1 Pyrinomonadaceae bacterium
GCGTCACAATGTGGATATCGAATACACTACGCAAACCGTGCAGGATGGTACGGGGCGCGTTGTGAATCTTGCCCGCGACTTCACTGGCGCCTCGCCATTTATTTTGAGCTATGGCGATATTTTAGTCAGTCCTGTGAATTACAAACGCGTCGTCGATCTTCCTGATGACTGTGAAGGGATCATCACAGTTAGGCACGGCGAAGACGTTAGCAAAGGCGGCGCCGTTTTTGTTAACGAGCAAATGGACCTGGTCGATCTTCGAGAAAAACCAAAACCGGGTGAACCAACAAGCCCGTGGTATAACGCCGGTCTCTACGCATTTCGACCGAGCATTTTCGAATTCATTGCACGGTTGAAGCCATCGCCGCGGGGCGAGTACGAACTCACAGATGCCATCCGGGATCTCGCGCATTCGGGTAAGAAAATAAAGGCGCTCGAGCTAACCGGTGAATGGGCGGACGTCCGGGACCCTGAGATTTTGGCGAAGCTGAATCAACGGTAGCGGCGCTTCTGTGAAGGCTGGCCAATCCCAAGCTCGCTACTTGTAAAGGGTTTCCGGCTCCGGTTCGGAAAGGAGTTTTTGAAACTCGGGATTGTTCCGGATGGGGTCCCAGACCGGGTCGATCTTCAGGCGCGCAATGGAAATCTCTACTCCGGCAGGGAATGTGAGCAGATGACGAAGTATTTTGACCGCCTCCTCGGGCCGGCCAGCGTGCGCTTCAATTTGGGCCAGTCCGACCAGTAAATTCGGGCCGCTGAGCGCATCTCTTTCAATTGGCAGCGAATCTGCGGCTTGTTGCGCGACACGAAGCGCATCGGCGTTACGGCCGAGACAAATATAAACCCAAGCCAACGCCGTTAAGGCTGTGCGATCTTCTGCCGCTCGTGAGGCTAGCTGGGCTTCGAGTAAAGCGCGTGTTTGCTCGCACTCCGGTTTTGCTGCCGCATTTTGGCCGGCAAGCACTTGAATCCCAACTCGCGCCTCCATCTGACGCAACCGCGCGTCGGCATCGGGAATATTCGTCGGCGCTATATCCCACGCCTTAAGAGCATCCGCGAAATGCCTCTCCAGCACATCGAGATATACCCGACCTTCAATCATCGCCCCAATCGAGGCTCCGAAGGTACCAATCGGCATTTTGTTGTCTGCCGGTACTTCCTCCCACGCCTGTCTGGCGCGCCGAATATCGCCGGTGCTGTTGATGTAGGTGTTGGCGAGATACAAGGCTGCCAGTGTATTGTGCGGGTCGAGGGCTAACGCGTGGGTGAGCGCATGTTCAGCGTCACTCCACCGGCGAAGTTCGAGTAAGTTACACCCAACTTCGGCGTAGCTCGAGCTATCGCGCGGATTAAGTTCCGCCGCTTGTCCGAATTCAGCAAGCGAGCGGCGCCATTCGCCGCGACGGCGGTAAATCACCCCACGCCAAAATATCGCGCGCGCGTTGTTCGGTTGGAGCTCGATAGTACGGTCGAGTTCCCTCAGCGCGGAATCATAGTCACGATGACCGCGGTAATAAAACTCCGCCGCCGCCAAGTGGGAATCCGGCGAATCCGGAGCAAGCGTTAGTGCGCGGTCAATGTTAGATTTTACCTCTGCCAACTGCGCCGCCGTCAGAGGACTGATATACCAATGCCGTTGTAAACGGCTATAAGCGAGTCGCGCATACGCAAGCGCGAAACTCGGATCCCGTGCCAGGGCTTGCCGATAGAAGGTTGCGGCGCGATCGGGTGATTGCCAATCGGTGGATTCACCCCTTAGGAATAGATCATAAGCTTCCATGTCATGCGTCGGCGCTGTCGCGAGGGAATTCGACTGGCTCGGAGAAAGCTTCGCCTGAAGCTGGCCTGCAATTGTTTTAGCAATCTCGCTCTGGATGGCAAACACGTCATTGAGCGGTCGATCGTATCTCTCAGCCCATAAGTGCGTGTCAGTTCTTGCGTCGATTAGCTGAGCGCTAACACGGACACGATTCGCCGCACGTTGCACGCTTCCCTCGACCACGTGCGCGACGCCGAGCTCATTCGCAATCTGGCGCAGGTTTCGTTTCGCACCAGTCTTGTATTGCATCACCGACGTCCGGCTGATGACCTTCAAGTCCGCGATCTTCGCCAGATTATTCAGGATTTCGTCCTGCACGCCGTCAGTGAAAAACGCGTTCTCAGGATCAGCACTCAGATTTTCAAACGGCAGCACTGCAATCCCGCCCGGCAGCGGTCCGGGTAATTCTAGCGTGACCGGTTTTTTTGCCTGGTCTACGAGTTTCTCAAAGCGCGGATCGCCACGCAACGGATCCCAGAACGGGTGCAACTTTAACTGGCCATAGGAGACCGGACTGGGAATCCGTACAAGTTCTTCCAATTGTTTAATCGCGAGATCCTTTTCGCCCGCCCAGGCATAGGTGATCGCAAGATTTGTTAGCACCTCAGCACCCGTCCACGCGTCCTTTGTAACGGGTAGGAGTTCCACCGCCCGACGACCCTCACGCAACGCATCTTCCTTGCGACCAAGCGCGGCATCGATCATCCCCAAGGTGGAGAAAGCTTGAGCGTAATCGGGCTGCTCGCGTACAATCTTTTCCATCTCAACACGTGCTGCAGTAAATGCCGTTTCAGCGGCAGTTGAATCGCCTCGAGCTCGCGCTGCCAAGCCTTCACAAAAGGAACGAGGAATCGGTACGTTATTCCGCTGCATCCCCTCTGGAGACAATGAAGCTAACGCAGTGGCCGTCTCTGTGGCGTCGCGCCGGCAAAGAGCAAGATCGAACCATCGCTCTGCCATCAGATCCGCCGTGCTTGGATCTTCAGTTACAATTTTCTGAATTGCGTCGTGTTCAAGTTGCGTGTCGGCGCGTGATTCAAAATCGATTTGCGCGCGCCATACACGAGACGTCGCATCGCCCGGTATGATGGCTAGGGCTCGATCCAAAGCCTGCGCCATATCCGAGAAGCGCCGCAGGGACTGATACGTGTGAGCGGCTCCATGCAGTAAGACCACGCTGCGCGGATCGAGTTCGACGGCGCGTTCCAAATCCCTTATGAATTGCTCCCAATGACCCTGTCGACGCGCGATGAAAGCGGTTATTTCGAAAACGGATACGTCGTTAGGCAATCCCCGTCGAGCTATGGCAACCTCGGTGAGGGCAGTTTCGTAATCAAGATGACCGAGATAGGCGACCCATGCTGCAGCCAGATGCGTCTCCCCGCGGTTGGGAGCCAAGCTTAAAGCCGCGTCACGCGCTTCGTTCGCAAGCGCCACACGAGCGGGAGTGTGATCGACTCCAAGAAAGTAAAGGTAGACATGGGCCCGCGCCAGCAAACAATAGGCGAGCAAGAACGTTGGATCGTGCGCTACAGCCTGATCCAGCAGCCGTATCGATTGGCGTACATTCTCGAAAATGCGCGCGTCGTAGCTTAACACAAACAGCTTCTTAGCTCGCAGGTAACAATCATACGCTATAAGGTTTGTTGTCGGAGGCTGCTCAATCACGGCTTTCTCTGCGGGTGAGAGCTTGGCTTGAAGCTGACCTGCAATCGCCTTGGCAATATCTGTTTGGATAGCAAAGACATCATCAAGCGGCCGATCGTAAGTGTTGACCCACAAATGCGTGTCGGTTTTTGCGTCGATTAGCTGCGCTGTGACGCGGACGCGATTCGCGGCGCGTTGCACGCTTCCCTCGACCACGTGCGCGACCCCGAGTTCATTCGCAATCTGACGCAGGTTTCGTTTTCCACCGGCCTTGTATTGCATTACCGATGTTCGGCTGATGACCTTCAACTCCGCGATTTTTGCCAAGTCATTAAGGATTTCGTCCTGCACGCCATCAGCGAAAAACGCGTTTTCCGGATCAGCGCTCAGATTCTCGAAGGGGAGGACTGCGATGCTCTTGTAAGGAATCGCTGCAATACCGGTTGGCAGCGGACGGGGTGATTCTCTCTCCCAGAACATCACACTCACCGCCGCTCCGAGGGCGACCAATGACGCCACCAGTGCCGCACTAGTTGGATTTCGCCGCACCCATTTTCGTCCGCGAGTGAAAATCCCGGTGCGCCGGGTTCGAATTGGCTCGTGCCGCAGCCAGTGTTCAAGATCCTCGGCTAGCGTTCCCGCGGATTTATAGCGCGCATTAGGATCGGGCTCCAGACAGTGAGCGACGATCGTCTCCAGATCGCGGTCGAGCGATGGCGCGAGTGAACGCAAACGCGGCGCCGGAGTCGCAGCAGCTTGATGAATAACAACAAGAACGTTCGCGCCCACGAAAGGAGGCCGGCCAGTAAGCAGGTAAAACAGAATCGCGCCCAAACTGTAAATGTCGGCGGCGGGGGTAAGCTTATCGGCTGGGCATTCGGTTTGCTCGGGTGCGATGTAGCCCGGTGTTCCAAGTGTCTCCAGTGTTCTTGTTAGGTCGCTATTTTGATCGAGCCATTTTGCCAGGCCAAAGTCGCTCACCATCGGTTCGCCATTCTCATCAAGGAGGATGTTTCCCGGCTGAAGGTCGCGATGGAGAATGCCTTTGCCATGGGCATAGTCGATAGCGCGTGCAACCTTTGCCATCAGCTGCACACACCCGCGAGGGTTCTTACAAAGTGTCGGTGCTGCGGCACGCAGACTCCCACCCGTCGCATATTTCATGCTGAAAAACGGCAGGCCCTCCTCACTTTCGCTGACCTCATGAATGGGAAGAATGTTCGGGTGATCGAGGCTGGCGACTGCTTCGGCTTCGCGCCGGAAGCGCTCGAGTGTGTCGTGTGAATTCACCTCATGCGCGAAGATGCGTTTCACTGCGACGATTCGACGGGAGTGCTGCTGGCGCGCACGATAAATCACTCCCATGCCACCGCGTCCGATCTCCTCCAGAATTTCGTAATGACCAAGGCGCCACTGTGTGTCGGTCACATTCGCTTCTGTGAGGATGCTTTCGAACGCTTCGCGCGAGGCCTCACCCTTAGCTTCAAGTCCCTCCCGCAAGAGACAGTTGATGCAGGTTCCGTGATTGAGTTGGATTGTGGCGCCGCACTGTGGGCACTTCTTCGGATTCTCTGTTATGTCCGCAACAGAATCAGAAGGCTTAGCTGGTTTGTTCATCACGCTGCTGCGGCTAGTGCCGCGCACAAATGTCGGATCTCGTCATCCACGTCGGCTGGATTCGCGACCGTGTGAGCAACCTCATCGCGCAGAAGCCACCGATAACGTTCGCGTAAATTATGTAGTTGTTTCTTTACGACGGTCTCTGGAACGCCCAAGGCAGCGCCGAGATTGGCATAAGAGATATCGGCGTGTTCTGCCGCGAGATAATCGCGCAATCCCTCAAAAAGCCGGAGACGTCCTTTGCCTTCGCACTCTTCACGCAAACGCCGGAGCGCCTGGTCCACGACTGTCGCTGCCCAACGAAGATCGAAAAGCCGCTCGGGTGCAAGCGCGTCGAGCGCGCGAGGTGAGATTGAAATCTGGGAAGGTGCTTCTGCCATCCAGGCATCCCAGGAAACGAATTGAACAGCGCCGCCTCGCTTGAGTGTTCGATTTGTATCGGTAACATTGTGAAGAAAATTCTGGACTGACTTGAGCAAGAGCGAGCGGAAGCGGCCTCGACGTTGGTCGGCTTGCTGCAGCCAGTTGGTTTTCAGAATCATCAAGAAGAAATTCTGCGTAATGTCCTGGGCGTCCTCAGTCGAATAGCCGCGACGACAGACATAAGAAAAAATGGGTCGCCAATAAGTTCGACAAAGCTCTGCCAGCGCTTGAGCGGCCTTCTGCTGATCGCCGTCGGCCTCCGCCCCAGCAAGGACGAGACTCCAGCGCGTAGTATTGAACACGCGCGGCTCAGCTTCCGCATTCACCAGCCAAAGCGTGAGCGTTTTTTGATTCTTCTACAAGCTCAAAAGCGGTTCCCTGAACCGCCATTTCAATTAAGACACGAAGTTCACGAATGCGCACCGATCGATTCCCAGAGTCCTGAGTAGGCAATTCAAAGCTATGAACTTTGTGACAATTCGTGCAATTCGTGTCACCGACTCCTATTCGGAGCCCCCGGCCCAAGTCTCCAAAAAATTCCGGAACTTTGGGTTCCCGTTCCTTTAGAGGGTTGTATGAAAACTTATTATTGGTTTAACCGAAATCGTTTCCTATCACATCTGCGCACAAATTTTTGTGCGCTCGCAATGCTCGGCGCGCTATTGGCGTTGCCAAGTTCTGAAGCTGTAGAACCCAGGTCAAGACCCCAACACACAGCTGGCACGCCCGTATCGGCAAGCGGACAGTTTTTTCCGTGCTTCAATTACGCTGGTCCTCCTCGCCAAGTCGGTGAAAACTTGATTGTCACCTTCAACATTAGTGGAACGGCTACTGGCACCTTCACCGGATCTAGCGTAGGCACTGAGCTGGATGTAGTTCATCCCGACGGTTCCATCACGCTCCATGGCACTATCCTCTTCACCACTTCGGATAATTCTGGCACGATGCTCCTCACTTATGAAGGCATAGGCAATGCTGTGACCGGCCACGAAACCCTGCGTTTCGTGGGCAGACAGGGGACTGGCGTTCTCGCTGGC
>DASWDX010000009.1:0-6555 GCA_036395055.1 Pyrinomonadaceae bacterium
AGCTCAATGTTTTCAAAACCGATGACCTCGCCCGACGTTTTCGAACGCAATTTGCCATAACGCGGTACCACATTTACAACCTTGGCCGATTCCAGGCTAATCGTCTTCGCGACAGCGCCGCCCCACCCGGCGTCATACGACTTGGCGATCACGCGCGCGTTCGTGCCCGGCGGGCCGGAGCCCAGCAGAAACGGGTTAGGGAAGGTCATTCCGTTGACTACTATCGATAGATCCATCGGGCCACTCCTAAATTCGAGATGTCTTTCGTTGTTGTCCAAAGTCCAAAGTCCAATTTCCAAAGTCTATCTTGCGAAACGTGAGTCGGACTCGAGCCGTTGCATTTTAGGGCAAACGGTCGAACAAACAGACTTTGGACTTTGGACATTGGACATTGGACGTTTTTTAGTCGGCCACCAAAGCACCGTAAGTATCAGGACGGCGATCGCGGAAGAATTGCCAGGTGTTACGCACTTCGCGAATCTTGTCGAGATCGAGATCGGCAACAACCAGCGCATCCTGATCTCGTGGCGCTTCTGCCATAAACTGCCCGCGCGGATCGCAGAAGTAACTCTGTCCGTAAAATTCGCCAATGTCCCATGGCTGCTCGTGACCGACGCGATTGATGGCTCCAATAAAATATCCATTTGCCACGGCATGCGCTGGTTGTTCAATCCGCCACAGATATTCAGAAAGTCCGGCCACCGTCGCTGAAGGGTTGAAAACTATCTCCGCGCCGTTCAAAGCAAGCGCGCGTGCGCCCTCCGGAAAATGCCGGTCATAGCAGATATAGACGCCAATGCGCGCGAAAGCCGTCTCAAAAGTGGGGTAACCAAGATTCCCAGGCCGAAAATAAAACTTTTCCCAGAAGCCGGGATTTACGTGGGGGATGTGGTTCTTTCGGTATTTGCCCAAATACTTGCCATCCGCGTCGATCACCGCGGCGGTGTTGTAGTAAACGCCCGTGATCTCTTCTTCATAAATAGGCACAACGATAACCATGCCGTGCGCCTTCGCGACTTCCTGCATCAGCCGCACCGTCGGGCCGTCGGGAATCTTTTCGACTGCCTCGTACCAACGCGTCTGCTGTTCGGCGCAGAAGTAGGGCGTCGTAAATACCTCCTGCATGCAGAGTATTTGCACGCCTTGTTCGGCGGCCTGCTCTATGAACCCTAAATGCTTTTCGATGTTAAGACGTTTGATGTCTTCGATGGGCAAGTCGGTGGGCGCTGCATTCGTACATTGAATGAGTCCGCATTTAACTGTGCGTGGCATAAGAATCCCTCCAAGAGTCGGAAGTCTGCGGTCTGGAGTCGCTGGTCGGCAGTGTCACTTTGAGACTCAAGACTCAAGATTCGGGACTCTTGACTTCACGAGAGCGTAGTAGATGACAAAACCGAGCGCGAAAGTAACGAACCAGGCATAAGTATACAGCGTGTCGAAGAAATTCGGCGTGGCCACCTGCCCCCCGGGTGTGGTCGCCGCGCGGAGAAAGCCAGGCACAACTGGAGCAATGGCAAGTATTAGCGCTATTATGGCGCGAATATTGTAACCGCTGGTGTACTTGTAAGGACCGTCAGATTCAAAAAGGCCGGCGAGATCGAGTCGCTGCTTTCTGAGCACCCAATAGTCGCAAATCAGAATGCCCGCAATTGCGCCCATCAGCCCTGAATAACCAATCAACCAGGTAAAAATATACGCGCCCATTGTGGCCATCAGTTTCCAGGGCATCATGATAACGCCTATCAGCGCTGTGATCAGGCCGCCCGTAACGTAAGAAATGCGTTTTGGATTTAGATTGGAAAAATCGTTTGAAGGCGACACGACGTTTGCCGCCATGTTCGTAGTCAACTGGGCCGCAAAGATTACGGCAGTTGCAAAGAGAATAATCGTGACGCTATTGAAGCGTGTCATCAGCTCAACTGGATTCGGAATCGCTTGTCCGTAGATCAAAAGCGTTGCGCTCGTCACCGCTACGCCGATAAATGCAAACGCAGTCATGGTCAACGGCAATCCCAGCGCCTGACCCAGCATTTGTGATTTCTGCGAGCGCGCGTAACGGGTGAAGTCGGGAATGTTTAGGCTTAGCGTCGCCCAGTAGCCGACCGAAGCGGTCAAAGCTCCGGGGAAAATATGCCAGAAGTTGTTATGCTGTCTTTGTAAAGCTGCAGACGCAGTCAGCACGTGGCCCAATCCGCCCGCACGCCACGACGCCCAGGCGAGAAGAATTAATCCACCCGCCAGCAACAAAGGCGCCGACCAGGTCTCAAGATGTTTGATCCCCTCGACGCCTTTCAAGATGATGAAGACCTGAATTGCCCAGAATAGAAAGAAGGCGATCCACGTGTGTAGAGCAACGTTCAAGATTGTTGCGTCGCCGAGCAGATGCGCCCAGCCTGGAGACATAACGCTGAACAAAGCATCGATTGCTGTACCGCCAATCCACGTTTGAATTCCAAACCAGCCACAGGCAACGATCGCGCGCAGGATCGCGGGAATGTTTGCGCCCTTCGTTCCGAAGGCAGCGCGGCAGAGAACAGGAAACGAGACGCCATACTTAGTGCCCGCGTGCGCGTTTAGAATCATGGGTATTAGGACGATCGTGTTGCCCAGCAGGATCGTGATCATAGCCTGCCACCAGTTCATCCCGGCTTCAATAAAACCGCCGGCAAGCGTATAGGTGGTTATGACCACGCTCATGCCAATCCAGAGCGCAGCGATGTTCCACGTCGACCAGGTGCGCTCTTTAATTGTGGTCGGAGCGAGATCTTTATTCCAGAGCGGGCTGCGGGAAACGTCCTTCGTCAGCTCTATGAAGTGGCGCTGAGTCGTGGCGATGTTGGGGGAATATTCAGTAGCCATTGCGATGGATTTCGTCTGAACCTACTTCAATTCGAAACTAACAAGGACTCGCGCGGTTATGGAGATCCGGTGGAGCACAATCGAGGCTTCTTCATCTGAATGGAGTTTGATTCAAACCGCCTCAGTGCCGAGATGTGAGGGTGGTGGCAAGATAACACCACTACTCGGTATTGTTTACTTTGCCACGCACGTTCCGCGCTTCAGAAACCTTCCATCCCCTGGCTTGCCTTTGTATTGGCCCTTCTCAATCACAACCTTGCCGCGTGAAAGAACAGTTTCTACGACGCCGCGAATCTTCTTGCCTTCGTACGTGTTGTAGTCAACATTCATGTGGCTCGTCTTGAGGCTGAGGGTTTGTTCCTTATCCGGATCGAATATAACTACGTCGGCGTCAGAGCCAACCGCGATGGTGCCCTTCTTCGGGAACAGACCGAACATCTTGGCAGCCGCGGTTGAAGTCAGCTCGACGAAGCGATTGAGACTGATGCGATTTTCAACCACTCCGCCGTTGTAGATTAGTGATACCCGGTTCTCAACGCCGGGCGCGCCATTCGGGATTTTTGTGAAGTCGTTCAACCCGAGCTCCTTTTGCTCTTTCATGCAGAAGGGACAGTGATCCGTGGAGATAACCTGCAGATCGTCCGTCTTCAAACCCTTCCAAAGCTCGGCTTGATTCGACTTGTCACGCAATGGTGGCGTCATCACATACTTCGCACCATCAAACCCAGGCTCATCGTAATTGTCGAGAGAAAGGAAGAGATACTGGGGACAAGTCTCGGCGAATGCCGGTATTCCGCGATCGCGTGCCTGGCGAACCTGATTGAGCGCGTCGGCACACGATAGGTGAACAATATAAACGGGCGACTCGGCCATCTCAGCGATCGCGATCGCGCGATGAACACCTTCAGCTTCGGCAATCGTTGGACGAGTCAGCGCGTGATACTTGGGTGCGGTATGACCTTTAGCAAGCGCATGCTTGATGATTTCATTGATCACGATCCCATTTTCCGCGTGCATGCATATCAATCCGCCACGTTCACCCGCAGCGGACATAGCACGAAAGATTGTCGCATCGTCAACCAGGAAGACGCCGGGATAGGCCATGAACATCTTGAAGCTCGTCACGCCTTCATCCATCGCGGTGTGCAACTCCTCAATCTGGCTGTCTTCCAGTTCGGTTGTGATCAAATGAAAGCCATAGTCGATGGCTGTTTTGCCTTCAGCTTTCTTATGCCAGTTGTCGATCCCCTGAATCAGCGACTCGCCTTTATACTGAACTGCGAAATCGATAATGGTTGTGGTGCCGCCGTGGGCCGCGGCGCGGGTGCCCGTAAGGAAATCGTCGGAAGACTGCGTACCGCCGAAAGGCAACTCCATATGTGTATGCGGATCAATGCCGCCTGGGATGACAAGCTTGCCCTCAGCGTCAATCACTTTATCCGCTTGCATCTCGAGCTTCGCCCCGATGACGGAAATAACCTCATCTTCGATCAGTATGTCAGCTTTGTAGTCGTCTGTGGCTGTGATCACACGGCCGTTACGGATTAGAGTTTTCATCTGTATCTACCTTTTGCCTCCTTGATAACTCGAGGAGCTTTGGCTCCGCGGCCGGATGTGCCTAAAGGCCTCATTGCTGAATACCTCGATTTTAGTTACGTTCGCGGCTATGCCGCCGGATGTGCGGAAAGGCTCTGCCTTTCCGACCAGCCCTTCAATATCATGAGGCTGCGCTTCTTCTCCAAGCGATTCGGTCGATGTCCACCTTTAGCGGTTCAGCCTCAAGAGGACATCCCTTCCACCAACGAACACTCGACCAACGGTAATCCTCAGCCTTCTCAACAATTCCAGCCCTGACTGGATTCTGATGAATGTAATTCACTTTCTGCATGAACATATTTTCGCTCGTGATGGAAAACACGTTGCTATGGTGATCCCAGAGTGAATAGCGATAGGCGCGTTCCTTGGTTTCGTGCTTGAGCTTCTGGAGCGATGCATTATGGCCGTGCTCTTTAAGATAATCAATAACTCTGCGGCTAATGATGCCGTTAATGTAACGCAGGATCTCGGACGGTTTGAGATTCCGATCTGTTATCGCGTGTAGGTGATCCGGCGATGACATAGGCATAAATTGAAAAACCTGCAGACTCTCGGGCTTCATCAAGAGCATTGCACGTTATGATTTTGATGGCATCCGTACGAAAGATTGGAAGGCGGTCTTTCGCTACGGCGGTGAAATAGAGAGCCGGCGTGTCTCTTGAGATAATATGCATGAGGCGTAGCCTCATGATTCTAGGTTGAGCGTTACGGAAAGGCTAAGCCTTTCCGCATATCGGGCGGCATAGCCGTAAGCAAGGAATTTTGTAACCGAAAAAGAGGTCGGGAGAAGTGAGGCGTAGCCCCATGATTTTAGGTTGAGCGTTACGGAAAGGCTGAGCCTTTCCGCACATCAGGCGGCGGAGCCGAAAGCAAGTTGCTTTGCATCGTGGATCAGTGGAGGGAAACAAGATTTCTCGCTCGCCTTTAGAGAGTGAGAGCTAGAGAGGGACAACACTTCAAGAAAAAGAAGGCGGCCGCTCCAACAGGAACCAGCCGCCCTCGTTGGTGATTAAATTAGACTGCTACTGCGTCAATTCGGACGTGAGTATGGCACCGTTGAGCTGCGTAAGTACCAGGCTTATCTTGGCCACCTTACGCGAATCTTTGGCTATCCATACGGTTGTCTTGTCTGCTTCATTGTCGGCAGCTGTGATTTCAACTTTGTAGGCTTCAAACGTGCCCGCCGGAACAGTCACACTCTCAACGCCTACAACCTTCAGGTTCTTGATTTCCAACTTTTGCTTTTGCAGGTCCATGTTGCGGAAGCTCGCAGTATAGCCTTCCGCGAGCGGCAGCGCGGCAATAGCATCCAAACCCCCGGCGCCGTCGCCGAAGATATCTCCTCCTACATCCACTGCGATTGGTTTCGCCTGGCCGTTCATGCTCATCGATCCCGTGGCCTTGTTATCTTTAAAGTCTACCTCAAACACCACTGGACCTTGTTTGAAGAGGCGATGCTTTAGAACCAGCGTACCTTTCTCGATGCTCGATGTATCAGTGATTTCTCCCTGTGGTGTCACAACCGTTTCGGTCACGACCCAGGCCCCATTTTCGTCCTTCGTTTCGCTCTTAATGGTTAGCGGAATTGTCTGTCCACCGATCTCGATTGAAGCTAAATAGTTGGCGCTGCCTGCCTTCAGATCCATTGCAGGCTTCGGACCGCTGGCCGCAACCGGCGCCATCTTTTTCGGCAGCGTAACAGTCTTCACGTCCACCGAGATGTCCTTGAGTCTCTGCGTAACCTCCGGCGTCATCGCTTCCTGATAACGCCCACTCAAATACTTCGCTAGAAACTTCTCGGTCGTAGCAAACATCGTCATGTTATTGATGGGTCGGGCAAAGCCATGACCTTCATCCGGAGCGACCAGGTATTCCACCGGATAATTGCGATCGCGCAGTGCGATGACGATCTGATCAGCCTCGCGTTTATTGACGCGTGGATCGTTTGCACCCTGGATCACGAGGAGTGGTGTCTTGATCTTGCTGGCGTGATTCAATGGTGACTGACGCTCGAGTTGTGTCTTTCCTTCAGGCGTCGCCGGATCGCCCATGCGCGCATAGAAAAGTTTGCGAATCGACTCCCAATAAGGAGGGATGGTT
>DASWDX010000010.1:0-15020 GCA_036395055.1 Pyrinomonadaceae bacterium
CGACTATCAAACTATTCAGGATTTGCTATTCACGATTTACTATTTACGATTCACCCGCAATGTCTCTGGCGTACATATTTCCCGGTCAGGGATCACAATATCCGGGAATGGGGAAAAGTCTGGTAGAGAATTTTCCGGGCGCCACAGGGATCTTTGAAGAAATAGACGACGCGCTACATTTTTCATTATCGCGCCTTTGCCTCGAAGGCTCGCCTGAAGATTTGCAACTGACCGAGAATACGCAACCGGCGATTCTGGCTGTTTCGGTCGCAGCGCTTCGGGCAATGGAATCAGAAGGTTTTGGCCAGCCGGATTACGTTGCCGGACACAGCTTGGGCGAATATTCCGCATTGTTTGGCGCGCGTTCACTTTCGCTGCCCGATGCAATTCAAATCGTGCGGTCGCGTGGTAATTACATGCAGGATGCAGTTCCTGTGGGCACGGGTGCGATGGCCGCGGTAATCGGCGCGGAACTGAAAGAGATCGAAAAGGCCTGCGCCGAAGCCAGTGAGGGTCAGATTTGCGCGCCGGCAAACGTTAACTCAGCGAACCAGGTGGTAATTGCGGGAAACGCGGAGGCAATAGAAAGAGCCGGCGAATTGCTGCGCATTCGCGGCGCTAAACGGGTCGTAAAGTTAAATGTCAGCGCGCCTTTTCATTCCGCGTTAATGATGCCGGCACAGGAGCGATTGGCTGTCGATCTTGAGCGAATACGATTCGCAGACCTTCAGGTGCCCCTGGTGACGAACGTCGACGCCGTGGTGATACGCAAAGGCGCGGAAGCGCGCGAATCGCTGATTCGACAAGTCTCGTCGCCGGTTCGTTGGCTTGAGTCAATGGAGTTGTTGATTAAGGAAGGTGTTGATACCTTCGTCGAAGTGGGCCCTGGAAAAGTCCTGACTGGCTTGATGCGGCAGATAAGCCGGGAAGTGAAGTGCTTTAACGTCGAGGACGCATCCAGCTTGAAGAGCGCTGGCGCCGCCCTTGCAATTTCTTAAGTTGTTATCGATAGATCATCACAGAGGAGCAAAAACGAAATGCCCGATCCAGAAATCGAGAATAAGGTTAAGCAGATTATCGTCGATGAATTAGGAGTAGATGAAAATGAGGTAACGCCGAACGCTCGATTCATCGACGACTTAGGCGCAGATTCTTTGGACACGGTAGAGCTGGTCATGCGTTTCGAGGAGGAATTCGGCATCGAGATTCCTGACGAAGACGCGGAAAAGATCCAGAGCGTGCGTGATGCCTACAACTACATCGACCAGCATAAGAAGTAGTTATCAGTGAAAGGTGAAAAGTGAAAAGGCAAAGCGCAGCGAGCGCGGCCTTGTCACTCTTTACTAATCACTTTTCACTGTCAAGGAGCGTTGATTTGGCACGACGTGTAGTTGTCACAGGGCTCGGTCTAATAACACCGGTTGGGAATTCAGTTGAAGCAACGTGGTCCGCGCTCATGAGCGGCCGCAATGGCGTGGACTTCATCAAGAAATTTGACACCGAGAAATTTCCCGTCAAGTTTGCCGCCGAAGTTAAAGAGTTCGATCCGCTAAAGTTCATCGCAAAAAAAGAGGCGCGCAAAATGGGCGCCTTTATTCATTACGCCATTGCGGCGGCGTCTGAGGCCATGGCGGACAGCGGCTTTGAGCTTACCGAGGCGGGTAAGTTTCCCGATAACATCGCTGAGAACGCGGGCACTTACATTAGTAGCGGCATCGGCGATTTCTGGGCAATCGAACGGGAGCATTCCAAACTTCTGAATGAGGGACCGGACCGCGTTTCGCCCTTTTTTATAGTTTCTGCGATCGTTAATTTGGCTGCGGGCCAGGTTTCAATTCGCTATGGAGCCAAGGGGCCCAATTCGGCGACGGCTACAGCGTGTTCGGCAGGCGCCCATGCTATCGGAGACAGTTTCAAGATCATTCAGCGTGGTGATGCGGACGTAATGATTTGCGGCGGTGCCGAATCGGCGATCACCCCGATGAGCGTCGCCGGATTCGCCTCGATGCGAGCGCTATCGAGTCGCAATGACGATCCGCAACACGCGTCCCGCCCTTTTGAGCGCGACCGGGATGGATTTGTTATCGGCGAAGGCGCGGGCATTTTGATCCTGGAAGAGCTCGAACTGGCCAAACGGCGCGGCGCGCGAATCTACGCGGAGTTGCTCGGTTACGGCATGACAGCGGACGCCTTTCATCTGACCATGCCCGACGAAACAGGCTCGGGCGCAATCAGAGTTATGCAGAAGACAATCCGCGATGCCGGGATTCAACCGGAGGAAGTGGGCTACATCAACGCCCATGGAACCTCGACACCCTACAACGACAAATTCGAAACAGTGGCGATCCGGCAAACCTTCGGCAAGCATGCGTACAAGCTCGCAGTTAGTTCAACCAAGTCGATGACCGGTCATTTGCTCGGCGCGGCGGGCGGAATTGAAGGAGTGTTTTCGGTTCTCAGTCTCTATCGCAAGGTGTTGCCGCCGACAATTAACTACGTCAACCCTGACCCGGATTGCGATCTTGATTACGTCCCGAATGAGCCGCGCCACGCTGAAGTTGAATATGCGCTGTCGAATAGTTTTGGTTTCGGGGGCACAAACGCGGCATTGTTGTTTAAGCGGTATGAAGGCTGAGCAAACAGCAGACAGCAAACAGTCGACAGCAGATCCAATTGAGAGTTATGCAACAAAGCACACCAATCGTTCACCCTTGGCTGTTCACCGTTGTTTGTCTTGCTGTCTGCTGTCTGCTGTTTGCTGTTTGCTACTGAATATTTGTTTATGAAAATAGTAGTCATGATGAAGCAGGTCGCCAACAAAGATGCGATTCTGCGGATTAATAAGGATGGCACGTGGATCGAAGAAGGTGACTTGTCCTTTGAGGTCAGCGAGTCCGACGGCTATGCGCTTGAAGAAGCGCTCCGCGTCAGAGAAAAGCTTGGCGGCGAAGTGATTGTTTGTTCAATGGGGCCGCAGCGCGTGAAGAGTGTCATCAAAGACGCACTCGCGCGCGGCGCCGATCGCGCGATTCATGTAGCGGGTGACAATCTCGCCCATCTCTCGCCTTACGCTGCTGCAAATGTGCTTGCCGATGCCATTCGCGGCGAGCAGGCGGATCTGGTCTTAACCGGCTTGCAGTCGGACGATTTCGGCTACGCGCAAACTGGCGTCATACTCGCCGAGCTGCTCGGTTTGCCGCACGCCACGATCGTTATTGAAGTGGATGCCTCGGGCGAGAAGCTACGCGTAAAGCGGGAACTCGAGAGCGGCTGGTATCAATGGTACACGATGGCGACACCGGCGCTGCTGACAATCCAGTCTGGTATTAGCCAGATTCGTTATGCCACTTTGAAAGGCATCATGGCGGCGAAGAAAAAAGAGATAAAGGAAGTCACGCCACCCGCCGATATCGTGGGTCGTCCGTCGCATCAGAAAATCGAAAAGATCTACTTACCGCAGAAGACCAAGCAAACGCAGTTGCTCGGAAATGGTGACGCAAAAGCTGGAGCGGCTGAACTGGCACAAAAGCTACACGCGGAAGCGCGTGTGATCTGATCGGAACAATCCATGAGTGAAGGTATCTTAGTTTTCGTTGAGCATCGCAACGGCGTCCTCAATAAGACGTCGCTCGAGGCAATTGCCGCGGCGCAGAGTCTTGGGTCGCAACTGCAACAGTCCCTCAGTGCCGTCCTCCTTGGATCTGATCTAAACGCCCTGGCGCAGGAAATCGCGAGCTACGATCTGGCAAAAGTTGTAACCGTCACCAACGAAAAGCTCGCCGACTACACTTCAGACGGATACACTGACGCGATGGAACAGGTTGTCAAACAGCTGGATCCGCAACTAATCGTGATGCCGCATACCTATCTCGTGCGGGACTTTGCGCCTAAGCTCGCGGCGCGTTTTGATAAGTCTTTAATCAGCGACTGCATCCGCGCACAAGTGTCCGGTAGCTCTGTAACGTTCACCCGTCGGATTTTCCTCGGAAAGCTCGATGCTGATGTGGTTTCAGACGGCGAGCCGCCGGTGTTTGCGACGTTTCAATCGGGCGCGTACAGACCGGATCAGGCTGCGAAGGCAGGCGGGTCTCCAATCGAATCGATGGAAGTCGAGGTTGGTCAGATTCGCATGACGCCCGAGGCGCCCTTCCAGGAAGTGAAGCAGGCTGTCGACTTAAGTAAGGCAGATATTATCGTGGCTGTCGGTCGCGGCATAAAGAGCAAAGACAATCTGGCGTTGGCGGAAAAGTTGGCGGAAGCTCTTGGCGGAGACCTGGCCGCGTCGCGCCCGATTTGTGATGCTGAGTGGTTGCCAATTGATCGCCAAATCGGATCGTCGGGTCAGACTGTGGCGCCGAAGCTTTACATCGCGCTGGGCATCTCCGGTGCGATTCAGCACCTCGTGGGTATGAAAAACTCAGGGACGATCGTGGCTATAAACAAAGACCCGGAAGCTCCCATCTTCGACATTGCTGACTACGGAATCGTCGGTGATCTTTTCGAAGCTGTTCCGGTGCTGACTGAAGAGATTAAAAAAATCAAGGGTCAGATCTGACAACAGCTGCCGCGAAACCAAGGTTGCGGCGCCAAACAAATACAGAACCGGAAGCGGTAGCGACCGGTGTCAAGCTTGAGAATGCTCAACTGGTGGTGATCAAGAGTTTCTGGTCTTGATGATGAAGAGCAGTGAGGCAAAAGAGTAGTACATTGAATGTTGACTTCAGCAAGTCTTGCAGCCGGTCGCTACAGCTCCCGGTTCTGTATTGGTCGACCCAGGTTGGCGGTATTGTTACGCGGTGACGGGCCCATAGAGGGTTTGTGTATCGCAGGTTGAAGCCGGTCGCTACGGCTCCCGGTTCTGTATTGGCCGACCCACGTTGAGGACCCTGGATTACGTGGCTAGCTTGTTGCCGTTCAAGACACAGATAAACGCCGATCGAACCAACCGCGAAATCGCACTCTTACTCTTTTGCTTTCTCAGCTTCGCCTCATCCGCGTTGATCCCTGCCTATTTTGTAGTTCCGAGTACACTTTGGAAATCTTTCAGAACATCCTCAGGCTTCCACTCATTCTCGCGATAGATCTTAACTACCTTACCATCCGGGGCAATCACCGCCGTGCGCAGCGAATGAATGACCTGTTCCTTGCCTGAAGACGAGTCCAGGTAATATCGAAGCCCGAAAAACTGAGCGATACCTTTCACTTCATCCGCACTTCCAGACGCAAACTCCCAGTGTGCAAAATTCTCATCGGAATACTTGCCCGTATACGCAGCTCCATAACTACGTAATACTTTTGGCGTGTCGTATTCGGGATCAAAACTAATGCTCAGTAGATGAGTCTTCTGGTAAACGTCAGGTTGCTTTTGGAGTTCCTGATCGACAGTAGCGAAGTTAGTGCTCATCAACGTGCACTGGCCCGGATCCTGGCAACGCGTGTAGATGAAGGTCAAGAGAAGCACCTTGCCCTGGTAGTCATGAATGTGAATTGCCTTGCCATCCTGATTGATGAGCCGGTAGTTTGGCACTTCATCACCCGCCTGTGCTCCGATACTCTCGCCGCTTGCTGGACTGGTCGTGTCCGGCCCCTCCTTTGTTATCACCATATCTTCGAGCCATGATTGCGTGCCATCTACAACTAGCGTAGCGGTAATTTGATCACCTGGCATAACTTCGTGGGGAGCCTCGAAGACCCAGGCCGATCCTTCGCCGACGATGAAGGGCATCGTCATGCCAGGCATGTAGTCTTTGATGTCCTCGTGCGCGACGGTTACAAGGTGCTTATCTTTCTCGACAGTCACGACCTTGCCTTTCAGGTCATAATGCTTCTCGGTTGCCGATCTGACTCGCGCGCGCGGTTGGCAACCAGAAAGGCATGGCAGCAAAAACAGAACGATGGCAAATAGAGCTATCGGGAGAATTTTCTTGATGTTCATTGGTCGTTGTGCTTAGAAATGCAATTAAGATTCGTCGCCATAAAACCATACGAGTTCCAACGACAAAATTATCGGCCAGCCGCGCGGATTCTCCTAATCGGCATTGGCAGCTGCTACAACTGTCGCTAACGAATTCGTGCAATCTCGGTGTAACCTAGAAGTGACAAAGTTCCAGCTGAGAAACGAGACATCGCTCCTAAACCTATTCATGCAGATAACCAAAGACGACAGGTCCGAAACCACTCGCAGAACAGAATTACTTGACGGCGCGGCCATCGCTGACGAGATCAAGCAGGAAGTTGCGCGCGAGGTAACGCAGTTATGGCTTCAACACAAGGTGAAACCATGCCTTGCCGCGGTTCGAGTCGGCGACGATGCGGCGTCGGCTGTGTATGTGAGAAACAAGATCCGTGCATGTGAAGAAGTAGGAATACGCTCCGAATATCAGGCGCTGTCGGCGAAGACCACGCTGATTGAATTGCTCGATCTGATTACTTCACTAAACCTGCGCGACGATGTGGACGGTATTCTGGTCCAATTGCCGCTCCCGGCAGAAATGGAAGAGGCGCGCATAATAGAAGCGATTGCTCCTGAAAAGGACGTCGATGCCTTTCATCCTGTAAACGTTGGCAGGCTGGCAATGGGTCGACCGACGTTTGTGCCTTGCACGCCGGCGGGAATCATCGAACTTTTGGATCGTTCCAACATTCCTATCAGTGGCGTCAACGCTTGTGTCGTTGGTCGCAGTCAGATCGTAGGGCGTCCGGTGGCGCAGTTGCTCTTGCAGAGAGATGCCACGGTGACGATCTGCCATTCCCGAACGCGCGATTTAGCCGCGGTAACGAGGGAAGCGGATGTCCTGGTAGTGGCGATTGGTCGGCCGGGTTTCATTGGCCGAGAGCACATAAAGCCCGGCGCGACGGTGATCGATGTTGGTATGAACAAGGTGACCGACGAGGCTACTGCCCGCAAACTCTTTGGCGCTGACATTGAGAAGAGGTTGGAGATCATTTCAAAACGCGGTTACACGCTGGTTGGCGACGTCAATCCCGCAGAGGCTGATGAGGTTGCCAGAAAGCGCACGCCGGTGCCCGGAGGCGTGGGACTGCTGACGGTGGCAATGCTGATGCGAAATACAGTCAAGGCCGCGAGAATGAGGAGAGGCGGGGGAGCAAACAGTAGACAGCAAACAGCAGACAGCAGATAGTAAACAGCAATGAAACGCTCGGCAATCCAGACACTTCTCGACGACTCGCCGTCGAAAACGATTTGCAACACCAGTCGATTCCTATCCGGCTGTTTACTGTTTACTGTTTGCTGTTTACTGTCTACTGATTCATGCTTCGTGTTGGCTTAACAGGATCAATTGGGGTGGGCAAGTCGTTCGTTTCCGGCGTGCTGGTTGAACTTGGCTGCCGCGTGTTGGATGCCGATGAAATCGCGCGCGAGGTGGTGGCCCCCGGTTCGCCTGCTTTGCGGGAGGTGGTCGGGGCGTTTGGAGCAGAGATTCTCCAGAGCGACGGCACGCTCGATCGGTCAAAGCTTGGTGCGCTGGTCTTCGCGGATCCAGACAAACGCGTAAGCTTGAACTCGATTTTGCATCCCTACATCATTGCGCAACAGGACCAACAACTGCGAAAGTGGGAAACTGAAGAACCTAACGGGATCGCAGTTGTCGACGCGGCCCTGATGATTGAATCAGGCGGCTACAAACGTTTTGATAAACTAATCGTTGTTCACTGTCGCGACGAGGTGCAGGTCCAGCGTGTGATGGCGCGTAATAACTTAAGCCGCGAAGAGGCAGAAAAGCGGATCGGCGCGCAAATGTCTCAGACAGAGAAGAAAAAGTTTGCCGACTACCTGATAGACACCTCCGATGGCTTTGAAGCGGCACGGACGCGGACCTCCGAAGTCTATGCAATGATGCTGACTGAGTTGAGACGAAAGAGTGTGGAGGCCCGATCTGTGTGAAACGCTTAAGAAGAACCTTATGACATGTATTCACTTTGGTTGTACGCAGAAGACTGATTCGATTCGATGACCTTTACTAAGAACATTTTTAGAAAGCGAGGAAGGTTCAGCACATGGCTGGCAAGTGCGCTTCTGGCCGCACTGATGCTTAGCCACGCAGGATGCTTCCTTGATGAGAAGGTCGAGCCTTACTACGGTCGCGTTGTAGTGCCGCGAGATCAGGAGTTCCACTGGAGCGATGGCGGTCTTCCGCAAACGTTTGATCCTGCATTTGCGGCAGCGCCGCCCGACACGGATTTAGTGAGGGCAATCTTCGAAGGGCTTACAGATTACGATCCGCGGACACTGACTCCGGTTCCGGCCGTAGCCACCCGTTGGGAGCAGTCAAGCGGCGGTCGCGTGTGGACATTCTATTTGCGCGACGACGCTCGCTGGTCAAATGGTGACTTGGTTACGGCGTCGGATTTTGTGCGCTCATGGCGTCGCACGATAAGGATCGGAGACCTGGCTCCGCATACGGAACTCCTCGCCAACATCGAAGGTGCCAATATCGAACCCCCGGGCGCTGCCGCCGTAGCGCGAATGCCTGCCATGCCTCCACAATCAGAGAAGCAAATAACGACTGAAGCTGGTGCGGTGAGCGCCGGCCGCGCCGAGACATTGAGAGCGAGTAGTCGTTTCGGAGTGGAGGCCGTCTCAGAGCGCGTATTGCGCGTTCGCCTACGACGGCCGGACATGAACTTCCCGGCGCTGGTTGCTCACCCTATTTTTCGCCCGGTTAAACTTGAAAACGACACGACCACTACCAGATTGGAAGCGGGTGAGCTGGTTTCCAACGGGGCGTTTTCACTGGTAAAAACTGAAAGCGAACGGGTGCTGCTGGAACGGGCGAAGAACTACTGGGATAAAGATCAGGTAACTCTTCAAAGAGTTGAGTTCGTCAGTCAGAAGGACGCGGAATCGGCGTTGGCCGCTTATGGCGCCGGCGTCGTTGACGCAGTAACGAATGCCGCTTTTGAACCTCTGGCCATAAAACTACTTACGCCCTATGAGGATTTTCGTCGTACCACCTACGGCGCTCTGACCTATTATGGTTTCAACACAACGCATGCCCCCTTCGATGACGTTCGCGTGCGCGAGGCTTTGGCCATCGGAATTGACCGAGACCGTATTAGCGCCGACGAAATGGGCGGGGCCACCGAGCCGGCGAAACGCTTCCTCCCTGAAACACCGCCTGCACAAGGACCTGTAGTTAATAAGTCGGAGGTCCTGGAAAAGGGGTATGAGCGGGCCAGAGAGTTACTGGCAGAGGCTGGGTTTCCGGGCGGACGAGACTTCCCGACGATCCGTTTGCTCATTAACCGGAACGAACAACAGCGCGTAGTGGCGCAGTCTATAGCCGCAATGTGGCGAAGCGTGCTGAATATTGAGACTGAGGTTGTTGTGAAGAACTGGGATGAGTATGAAGCCGCGATTCGAGCCGGTGACTATGACGTGGTACGGCGCGGGATCGTGATGCAAACAACCGATGAGCTCACAAATATTCGCATGCTTTTCCAGGACGGATTGCGACCCGGCCAAAACTCGAGAGCAGATCAAGACTCCGCATCCGCCTCCGATGTCACCAACGGCAGGACCGCGATCATGAAACAGAAGAATTCGCTACCGCCGATCGAAACAGAAGCAGAGGCTCTAAGTGATCTGAGCGCGATGCCGGTCTATTTTGCGTCGTCCTACTCTCTGGTAAAGCCGTACGTTAGCGGCTTTGACTCAAATGTGCTGGATGCACCCTCGCTGAAAAATGTCCGGATCAACACGAATTGGAAACAATCTGAAACTCCTTCTCCGGCCGGCAGCCGGTAGCAAGTGTTTCGACATCTCTTCAAGAAAATTACAAGCAGTGTGTCAGGTTTGCAAAAAGCCAGCTTGGGAGTTGCACTCTAATCAAAAGCGGAGCCGTAGCGACGAGGTGGATTCAATATTGCAAACGCCTTGAAGCATTGTGTCCTCCACACGTGGGTTCTCACAATATTTCCTAAACTCAGCACATTCCGGATTGAGAATCTTGCTCAATAGAGTTTTCGCGTGTTAAGTTCCGTCTGTCCTTGAAGAAGTATTTCCGGCAACGCATAGCGATGGCTAAAGTCTACCTAAAACAATTGCTCGCAGGGATCGCCATCGCTGCGTTGCTGTCGGGCGGAATCTCCTGTCGCGTTGTCGCCACTAGCGGCGATTTCTACGGAAGCACCACGCCACCGCAACGCAACATTCTCCGTTATGTGAATGGAGACGAACCGGAATCGCTGGATCCGCCTGTTAGCGCCGGCCAACCGGAAGCGCGAATCTACCTGGCACTCTATCAGGGATTGGTTGAATACGATCCGAAGACGCTCAATCCGATTCCGGCATTGGCAGAGCGCTGGGACGTGAATAACGACTCCTCGGAATTCGTATTTCACATGCGGCGGAATGCGCGCTGGTCTAATGGCGATCCAATCAGTGCGCAGGATTTTGTTTACAGCATTCGTCGCGGCCTCGCGCCGGTCCTTGCTTCCAAGAACGCCTACCTCGCTTACGCCATAGCCTATGCCGAGGCCTATAACCAAAGAGCTGTCTTCGTTCGAGACAAGGAGACGAAAACCTTTCTCCTCGAAAAGCATGTTGCTGATAACGCATCGGCGTCTACGGCCGCGGTTAGTCAGAAGCCAATTGTCTCCTTTGGATCTGAGTATGATGCTGGAAGTACAGAACCAGTAGCAGACCCGGATCAAAGACCGGATCCAGGTTCAGACACAGCCTTCCATCAGTTTATGCATTCGCCTCCGCGACTCACGTTACCGGGAGGTGAAGATGCTCGGACTAAGTTGCTGGCGAAGAATCCCAAGCTACAGGCTGCTGTCGAGGGGAAAGAATTCGTGCCGGTAAGCGCCGAGGATATCGGCGTTGAAGCAGTAGATGATTACACGGTCCGCATATCTCTTTCACAGCCGGCTCCCTACTTCAGCGGACTGCTTGCGCACCAACTCTTTCGCCTGGCGCCGCGCAAAATCATTGAACAATATGGTGATCACTGGACTGAGCCGGAGCACATCGTTACTTGCGGAGCCTTCAAACTGAAGGCCTGGCTACCCTACAACGAGCTGGTGGTGGAGCGCGATCCAATGTATTGGGATGCGGCCAACGTACATCTTGACGAGATCCATTTCTTTGTAACCACTGACAACCCGACCAGCATGAATCTCTACAAGGTGGGAGAGGCCGATGCCGTACTTAATCACACGGTGCCTAACGTATGGCTGGACGTGATTCGCTCCAAGAAGGATTACATGGATGGGGCGGAGGCGGCCATCGTCTACATTACTATGAATGTCACCAAGGCGCCGATGGACGACGTTCGCGTCCGCCGCGCATTCAATATGGCGATTGACAAAGTAAATTATGCGAAGTCGCGGCGGATAACCAAACCTCTTTCGGCATTTACACCCGAGGGAATGTTTGTCGGCTACCCGCAGCCTAAAGGCGAGGGATTCGACCCCGAACAAGCGAGGAAGCTACTGGGCGAAGCGGGCTTTCCGGTAACTAAGAGCGACGGTGATTTTGAATGCAAAGCGTTTCCGGCGGGACAGGTTGAATTCATTTTCAACAGCAACTCGTCGAACAAGGCGATGGCGGAATTCATGCAGGCGCAGTGGAAACAGAATCTGGGGATCACCGTACCTTTGCGCAGCATGGAATTTAAGACTTACATGAACGCCCGATCAAAGCTGGAGTACAACGGCTTTGCGATAGGTATTTGGGGCGCCGATTATATGGACCCGTTTACCTTTCTCGGCCTATTCACGACCGCCGTTGGCGTTAACGGAACAGGTTGGTATGATCTGAAGTACGTAGCCATGCTGGATCAAGCAAATCGCACTCTCGATCACCAACAGCGTTATGACCTGCTGGCAAAGGCAGAGAAATATCTGTTGGACGCACAACCTTTGATTCCGATTGAGACATCGTCGGTTAACTGGTTAAAGAAGCCGTACGTTAAAGGAATGTATCCCAACGCTGCGGATCTTTACCCCTGGAAGTATGTATACATCGAGCGCGAACCATCGAAGTGGGACTACGGAGTTCCGAGCTTGGCCGATTAGTACCACAGGCTTCCTGCCTGTCAGTTTTGTTACTGGCAATAGATGACAGACAAGGATGTCTGTCCTACACAATGCTTCGATTCATCATTCGTCGGCTACTGATCACTATTCCCACGATTCTCGTCGTCCTGACAATTACCTGGGCACTCGTCAGACTAGCTCCTGGAAATTTCTACACCAGCGATAAAAACATCCCTCCAGCGATAGAAAAGAATATTCGGGAGAAGTATGGTCTGGATAAGCCATGGTATGAACAGTATCGACGTACCATGTGGGGCATCGTACGGCATTTCGATTTTGGCACTTCTTTGAAATATGAGGGACAGTCGGTGAATGCGATCATCGCTCGATCGCTCCCCGTCTCCGCCACGGTGGGACTACTGGCATATCTGCTCGCTCTGGCGGTGGGAATAGTTGCCGGCTCGATGGCGTCGCTGCATCCAAACTCCAAACGCGACTATGCTTCCATGGCCCTGGCGATGCTGGGCATCTCAATCCCAAACTTTGTTCTGGGTCCGATCCTTGTTTTCATTTTTTCTCTTACGCTTTACTGGCTGCCGCCGTCGCGCTGGAATGGTTTTCCCAGCCGTAACGTCATTCTTCCGGTGATAACGCTTTCAGGACTCTACATGGCGTACATCGCCCGGCTTACACGCGCCGGCATGCTCGAAGTTCTCAGGTCGGATTACATTCGCACCGCGCGAGCTAAGGGCCTGAGCGATAGCCAGGTAATCCTTCGCCATGCTCTGCGCGGCGGACTCTTACCTGTCGTTTCTTATACCGGGCCGGCGTTGGCTTTTCTAGTAACCGGGACGGTTGTAGTTGAACGGATTTTTGTTTTGCCCGGGTTGGGCAATTATTTCATCCAGGCCTCGTTGAACCGCGACGAGCCTCTCATCATTGGCATTGTCGCGTTTATTGCGATCACGCTGCTGCTGATGAATCTGCTTGTCGATATTGCCTACGCTTTTCTCGATCCGCGCATTCGTTACTAGTAGGAGAGACATTCTTGTCTGTCCTTTGAGTTCAGCGGATCAAGACAAGACAGGCGGGAATGCCTGTCCTACATATGCACGACGATCGACCAATAATTCCGGGCGACCGTGATAAGCCTGAACCGGGACTAACACCGGATCCCGCGCCCAGTTACAGCGAGGGCGACGTCATACACACTGCGCCAGAGTTTGCAATTGCGGAAGCGGATGTGCTCGCTGCAGAGAGAGGCGATGTGATTCCGGGGACGTCGCTCTGGCGCGACGCATGGCGTCGTCTACTTAAGAACAGGCTCGCGGTGTTTGGAATGCTCGTCGTCGCGATTATTACCGTTGCTTCGGTCACCGGGCCCTTCATTATTAAGCAGCTCACCGGCTTAACCCCTGACTACATTCCCACGGATGTCGCGCTCCTCAGATCTATCCCGCCATTAACCGGTCCCGAGGGCTCGTTTTCCTGGACTCATCTCATGGGCACTGACAACCAGGGCCGGGATTTATTGGCGCGGGTCCTCCAGGGTGGGCAAATCTCTTTGATGGTGGGCATCATAGCTACGCTCGTTTCCCTAATCATCGGTGTCAGCTACGGGGCAGTTGCAGGCTACCTTGGCGGACGTATCGATAACCTGATGATGCGTGCCGTCGACGTGCTTTACTCGCTGCCTTACATCATTATCGTTATCGTGCTGCTTTCCGTTTTTCGGAGCCAAACTGCGCGGGGACAGGTTCTGCTTCTCTTTGTCGCGCTCGGGTCCGTGTCGTGGTTGACGATGGCGCGAATCGTGCGGGGCCAGGTGCTCTCCCTAAAGAACCAGGAGTTTGTGCTGGCTGCCAGAGCGACCGGCGTCTCAACTCCGCGAATTATTTTTCGCCACATTGTGCCTAACACGCTCGGGCCCGTAATTGTTTACGCTACGCTTACGATTCCTACTGTCATGCTGACGGAAGCATTTCTTTCGTTCCTGGGGTTTGGCGTGCAGCCACCGCTGGCCTCGTGGGGAAGCCTGGTTACCGACGGCATCCAGAATATCGGCATCTTTCCCTGGCAACTGATATTTCCGGGCGTGACCATGGCGCTGACGCTTTTTTCGCTCAATTTTCTGGGCGACGGATTGCGCGACGCGCTCGATCCGCAAATGCGCAAGCTTTGAGAGCTGAATAGAAATCGCATTTCAGATCAAACTTTCGGTATCTGAGATTTGAAATTTGAGATCTCACATTTGAGATTCAGAGCTTAATGACTACTGCGAACGGAAATCTTCTCGAAGTGCGAGACTTGCGCACGTACTTCAGCACTGAAGACGGCGAAGTGAAAGCTGTCGACGGCGTCTCATTTCAGTTGAAACGCGGCGAGACGCTGGGAATCGTGGGTGAATCAGGCTCAGGGAAGTCAGTCACCAATCTTTCGATAATTCGTTTGATACCAAGTCCGCCCGGCCGCATCGTGTCCGGGCAAGTGCTATTTGACGGTGTCGACATTCTGGCGCTGAAGGAAGCTGATGTGCGCAGGATTCGCGGCCGGCGCATTGCGATGATCTTCCAGGATCCGATGACCTCTCTCAATCCATTTATGAAGATCTCCCGGCAGTTGATGGAGATTACCGAATTACATCTGGGTCATACGAAACGCCAGGCCTACGACCACGCTGTGGAGATGCTGGAGACCGTCGGCATCCCTGATGCACGAACGCGCGTCGATAACTATCCGCATGAGTTTTCGGGAGGCATGCGGCAGCGGGTGATGATCGCGATGGCGCTGTCATGCCAACCCGAATTGCTCATCGCCGACGAGCCGACAACTGCGCTCGACGTGACCATTCAGGCGCAAATTCTTGAATTGATCAAAACTCTCAAGCGGGCAACCGGCACCAGCGTCATTTTGATCACGCATGACCTCGGCGTAGTGGCGGGCATGACCGATCACCTGATCGTGATGTATGCGGGAAAGGTTTTTGAGCAAGCGCCAACCGCGGAGTTGTTCGC
>DASWDX010000011.1:0-18666 GCA_036395055.1 Pyrinomonadaceae bacterium
AACGCGGCGACTTCCCGGCTCGTCGCGTTCTTTTTTTGGTCCATCGCTTTAACCTTTCCGCGTTTTAATCTAATCTGTTCTGGTCATGGACAAATTTCGCATAACTGGCGGTCAGGCGCTTAGTGGTCGTGTTTCGATAAGTGGCGCCAAAAACTCCGCGCTGCCCTGCATGGCCGCCGCTTTGCTCAGTCCGGAAACCGTCACCCTGCACAATCTTCCTTACGTGCGCGACATTATTACGCAGCGTCGCCTGCTCGAAGACCTCGGCGCCACCGTGCTCATGCCTGAGCTGCGCACCCACAAAATATCCGCCAGCAACATTGAACTGTTTGAAGCACCCTATGAACTGGTGAGAACGATGCGCGCCTCCGTGCTGGCTTTGGGACCATTGCTGGCTCGTTTTGGCAAAGCCAAAGTTTCGCTGCCGGGCGGATGTGCCATCGGCACGCGTCCGATAGATTTGCACCTCGTGGCCTTCGAGAAGCTGGGCGCCGAAGTGAAGCTCGAAGCGGGCAACGTCATCGCGCGCGCGCCCCGAGGAGGCCGCTTGCTTGGCGGGGAAATCCATTTCGATAAAGTCACGGTAACCGGCACCGAAAACGTGATGATGGCCGCAACGTTGGCACGCGGCCTTACAGTACTGCACAACGCCGCCTGCGAACCCGAAATCAGCGATCTGGCGGCACTGCTCAATAAGATGGGCGCTCGAGTGCGCGGGGCGGGAACGAGCACGATCGAGATTGAGGGAGTTGAAGAATTGGGTAGTGCGCAACACACGATCATTCCTGATCGAATCGAAACGGGAACTTTCATCGCCGCTGCCGTAATAACAAAAGGTGAGCTGGAAATTAGGGACTGCGAGCCCCGGCATCTTTCGGCCGTGATCGATAAGTTTCGGGAGGTTGGTGTAGAGATCGAGGAAATCAATCCCAGCACCCTTCACGTGTGCTGTCCAAAATCATTAACGGCGAAAGACGTTACGACCCAACCTTATCCGAAGTTTCCGACTGACATGCAGGCGCAATACATGGCCCTGATGACTCAGGCCGAAGGAGGGGCTGTTATTGAAGAAACAGTTTTCGAAAACCGTTTCATGCACGCGTCAGAATTACAGCGAATGGGCGCGCGCATCTCAATCGACGGTCATAGCGCGTCAGTCACGGGGCCGACTCCACTGACAGGCGCCCCGCTAATTGCCTCGGACCTGCGCGCTTCGGCGTCGCTTGTTTTGGCGGGATTGGTGGCCAGAGGAGAAACGATCGTCGACCGCGTCTATCACATCGATCGCGGTTACGAGAAAATTGAAGCGAAACTGCGGGCCGTGGGTGCAGATATTGAGCGGATTCGAGAATCGGTAACTGCGCCGCTCTCGCAAGCTTCCCAATCCGGGGTGGCGGTGGAAATGTAACGGAAACTGTCAGTTTGCGGCAGCCAATGTGGTCGATCAACCTCGCAAACCAGAGTTTGCGTTAAAAATAACAACTTCGAGTCAACAAGGTAGAATACAAATAGGATGTCCGCACAAAGTTGCCTGTTTTGCCGAATAGTGGCAAAGGAAATTCCGGCTGACCTGGTCCACCAGGACGAGTCTGCGATAGTCATTCGCGATGTCAACCCGCAGGCGCCTACTCATCTGCTGGTGATTCCTCAGGAACATCTTGAGTCGTTGGACGACGCTTCGCAGAAGGACGAGGCACTGTTGGGCCACTTGCTGCGCGTTGCCGCGCGAGTTGCAAACGACTCAGGGCTGGCTGAGGGCGGCTATCGCACGGTCATTAATAACGGGGCTGGCGCCGGGCAGTCGGTGTTTCATCTTCACTTACACGTGCTTGGCGGAAGGCTTTTGAACTGGCCGCCGGGATGAAGGCCTGCTGCTGGCGGTGCCGAGAACAAGAATTCACCTCATTGCCATAACCTCGCAACAACTCGCCCCCATCGTGAAGGTTCACCTTGAGCCCTCCGAATGCGGAAGGCAGAAGGTGTCGCCTCCATGTAATTTTGGGAGGGATGAATCGGCTGGTTCGCCTTTTCCCAGATAACTTTTTTGTTTTCACTAGTAATTACTATGTTCCTTGTTCAAGTTGGACTGCGTCAATACCAGACAGACAGAATAAACAGCCTTTACGAAGCCGTCGCTTGGCTTCATCACGTGAAGCTGATGCTGTTCCGGGGTCGCGACTTTTGCCTTTGCACTATTCATCTGCTAAAGGTCTTGCGCGATGAGTTTGATACCCGGCAGAGAGTCTTTCAGTCAGAAAGAGTGGCGGTTGATCCAATCGCTTCGCAAACCGCCGCAGGTGCAACGCTTTTTTAGTTCCATGCCTTACAACTGGGAACGAAACGGGGGCACGCTGCGCTCGTTCCGTGAAATCGTACAGCGCAACGAAGCCCACTGTCTGGAAGCCGCGGTGGCTGCTGCCGTGATTCTCGAACAGCACGGCTACCCTCCACTGCTGCTGGATTTCGAATCGCAGGACCTGCTGGATCACGTGATCTTCGTTTTTCAGGAAGACGGCTTGTGGGGATCGATTGGCCGTTCGCGAGATATTGGCTTGCACGGGCGCAAGCCGCTGTTTCGATCACTGCGGGACTTGACGTGGAGCTATTTCGAACCTTACGTGGATTTGACGGGGCGGATAAAAGGTTATGGGGTCACGAACCTTTACGAACTCGGTAACTATGATTGGCGTTTCTCGACCAGAAAAATGTCGAAGGTTGAAGAATATCTTCGTGAGCTACCGCACCAGGCAATTCATTCGTCAGACAGACGATATGAAAAACTCCATGCACGTTACGTCAAATATAAGAAACGGTATCCGGATCGTTCGCCGTCTTATTACGACAACCGGTGGCAGTGGATGATCTAAGTTTCTAGTTTCGAGTTTTGAGTTTCGAGTTTCGAGTTTCGGAATTCAGAGTTCGTAGTTTCGAGATTCGAGTTTCCAGGGCTGCGGTCGAATTAGACTTTACAAAACCAAGGGGCGACGTCAAACCCGAAACTCGAAACTCGAAACTCGAAACTCGAAACTAAGTCTCTTTGACTACCAGCCCCTCGCCCGAAAACTTCCAATCGAGAATTTCGGCGCCTTCCTCCCCGTTCAAGGCGCGCTCGACGTCGGCTTTTCGTCCTTCGGAACATAAAAAAGCGATACAACCACCGCCACCGGCGCCACAAACTTTTGCGGCCTCTGCACCGTTAGCCAGCGCTATTTCGACCAGGCGTTCCATTTGCGGGGTCGTCACTCCGGGCGCCAGTCGTTTCCGGTTGGGATAGCCCGCACGCATCGTTTCGCTTACCGCTGTCCAATCGTCGGCTAACAGGGCGGCCCGCAGGCGTAGCGCGGAATCGCGGATACCGTCGAAGAGCTCGAAGAGTTCCGCGTCACCATCGATGTGACGCTTGAAGATCTCCCAGTTATTTGTGCCAGACAGGCGCGGCTCGCCGGTGTAGCAGATTGCAATTCGATTTTCGAGCTTCGCCTCATCAATTTTCAGGGGCTCACGCTTAATACCATCCGGACCGAAATGGATACAGGATGTTGAACCATATAACGCCGAATAATAATCCTGAAAACCCGCGGGCACTCGAATCACAGTTGTCTCGATATTTGCGGCGATGGTGATGAATTTTTGTTTATCGTATCGATTTCCGACCAGGCGATTTAGAGCACCGATACAGGCAATGGCGAGCGCCGAGGATCCGCCCATGCCGGCCCCCGCAGGAACTTCGCTGTTGGCAATCAAGTGAAATCCAGTGGTGGGTTTGAAGAAATGAACCAGCTTCGAGATTAGTTCCAGACGTTCTTCGCGAGCAAGATCTTCGATGGCTGCGAGCTCAGTCTCAAAAGCTACCTTGCGATCCCGTGATTCGAGCACGATCCGACCGTCATCACGCGTTTTGATTTGGCAATGAGCGCGAAGGGAGGTGGCAAAATTCACTGTCGCTGCCCCCGGGTGAAATAAATAGAGCGGCCAGATGTCGATCGTACCGCCGGCAAGATCAACGCGCGAAGATGCAGAAGATTCAATAAGCACTCAGTTTTCCGCTAATCCTTTCCCCAAGAATGAGATTTTCACTGAAGTTCAGTCTCTCTCCGTTTTGCTTCGTTTTGTCTCAGCTCGCTTCGTCTGATCTTCGTGGCGCGCCTGCTTAAACGGAATATGTTCCTGAAGCTCCTGTTTTAGACCCTGCAACTTCTCTTGCGCAACCTGCTCCAGTTCCTGTAAACGTTCCGGGTCGGCTTCTTCAACCTTACGCGATAGCCAAAAGCGTTCGGCGAGATAGAACCCGGCAATCCCCGCCACCACGATAACCAGCAGCACTTTGCCGAGCCGTTGAAAGTCTCCAATGATTCCGATTACAGCGCCGCTGAAAAAATAGCCCGCACCGCTAAGAAGTAAGACCCACGCAAAACAACTCGTCAGTGACAGTAGCATAAAGCGCAGGTATGGCATGCGGCCGACGCCATGAAATATGCATGAGGCCCAGCGCAATCCGTAAATATATTTCGAAAGAAAGATCGACAGTCCGCCGAAATTATTCGTCAATCTTTCCATTCGCGGTTTGGCGGCGCGATAGAAGCGGATATCGCGAACACCTTTGCGAAACTCACGACCCGTAAGGTACGCGAAATTGTCGCTGACCGAGCCCCCCAGTGTCCCGGCCAGGAGTACCCAGGCGAAACTGTGTTCACCGAAAAAATAACTATGCGCGAGAACGCCAGCCAGCAGCAGCGTGATGTCGCCCTCAATCATCACCAGGAGAAAGACCGCATAGAGACCATAGCGGCCTATGAAGTCGTAAAGGAAATCGAGATGCATGATTAAAAAGTGAGCAGTGAGCAGCAGGCAATGGGCAGTTAACCTAAAGCCTGATTGTGTTACTGCTCACTGCCTGCTGATCACCGCTCGCTACTGCGTTTCTTGTTCTTGCGACGGTTTCACTACCAGGACAGGGCATGAAGCATGACGCACAACCGCTTCAGCAGTAGAACCAAAAAGGATCCGTCCCAATCCGGTCCGCCCATGCGATGAGACTACAATCAAATCGACTTTACGTTCTTTGGCGACCCGCACAATCTCAGAAGCCGCTTCACCATGAACAATTAGCTCTTCGACTTCCAATCCGGCACATTCTTCACATTCAGCGATCTTCGGCAATTCGCGTTCTGCGGAATCTTCAAGCTGGTCGGAGATATCAGCAATTGGCAGAGGCTCCGTCATTCCCGAGTAGCCGACGGTTGGAACCATGGGTTCGATAACATGAACACAAATTATTGAGGCGCCAAATGTCCGCGCCAGAGATGCGGCAGAGGAGAGCGCATAATTGCCGCATTCGCTGAAATCGGTCGGCACCAGGATTGAGCGTATCTGCATGGAATTCAACTGGACTTTGAGCTTTGTACTTTGAGCTTTGAATTGCGGGACACAGTCGTGAACAAGCCAAGATCAAAGCACCAAGAACAAAGATCAAAAAGACGAATCCTGCGATGAACCTCCAGCGCGGGTGGTCATTCTACACGCAGAAAGACGTGTTTGACAGCCCCGATACCCTCGATTATGCTTCCGCTTGTTCCCTAAGCGCTAATCGGTCACAGGAAGGTTTCTAAACCGCAATGCCCCCTCAATCCGAGTCGAGTTTCATTGGGATCGAGCTTTCCGGGTCAAAACTCCGGGCTGCCACGGTGAACAACGACGGCGTGATTGGGGAACGTCGCGAAGCGCAGGTGCAGGCGGATGGTCTGGTCGGACAAGTGGCGCAACTTGTTAACGACCTGCGCCAGAGAGATAAAACGATCGAGGCCGTCGGAATTGCAATACCGGGTTTGGTTAGTAGGCAAACTGATCGCGTCGTCGCTTCCAGAGATCTTCCCGGGATAGTTCGCGAAACCCTTCATGCGGAATTGATGGAAGCCACAGGCCTGCGATTTGAACTCGAAAACGATGCCAACGCCGCGGCTTACGGTGAGTTTAAAATCGGCGCCGGTCGTGGCAGCCGGGACCTCTTCTATATCACCATCGGTGAAGGGATTGGCGGCGCCATTATTCTTGACGGCAAGCTCTGGACCGGCGCTTCTGGCTTCGCCGGCGAGGTAGGGCACATCACGATCGACACCGAAGGTTCGGAATGCCTGTGTGGCAACACCGGGTGTCTGGAAACAGTGGCATCCGCTCCAAACATTGTGCGTCGCGCAAAGGAACGACTGAATCGAGACTCAACCTCATCGCTTTCCCGGTTGGCCATGAACAAGAACTTTACGGCCGACGACCTGGCGCACGAGGCGAAAGAGGGTGATGATTTTTCGCTGATGATGATTGAGCGCACGGGAAAATATATCGGCACCGGCGTAGCCAGCATTATCAATCTTTTGAATATCGAGCGAATTGTGTTGGGCGGCGGAGTGATGCAGGCTGGTGACTTAATCCTGAAACCGATTATGCAGGAAGCGAAACGAAGGGCTTTCCCACATTGTTTTGAAGCCACTCAAATCCTCGCCGCTGCTTTGGGAACAGATGCGGCCACGATCGGCGTCGCAATGCTCGCGCGCGATGCATCGATTGAGTGATTGAGGTCTGAGCTTTCAAATCTCAATTTTCAAATTCGAGATCTCAGTTTTGCGGCTTATCTCGCCTCGCGGTGACGATCAGCCCACCAGGCCCACAAAATGAGTAGCCAAATGTACGGGATAGCCACCATCGCAAGTAACCTTTCGTTCGGCAGTGGCGGGCTGAAGATATTCACGACATAGAGCGCCGCAACTACGACGATGAAAGACCAGGAACCCCATCTTCCAATTCCATCCTTTGCGCGCGTCACGCGCAGGTAGATCCAGATCCCAGCCACATACATCAACCCTTCGACAATTACCGTCGCCAGAATCGAATTCCACAACCCCAAACCGAGACGCGCGCCCTCGGGATACAACGGCAGGTCAGGCCGGTGCACCATAAAATCCAAAACCCAATGGCTAACTACCCCAATCCAGATCATCACCGCGCCGCGTTGATAATGTATGAAGAAGTAGTAAAGCAGCGCGAAGATCGTGGCCCAGCAAATGGCGCCCACCAGACTGTGAGATAGGGGATACGAAACAAAATCGAGCGGGGTAAACGCAGTGTTGCCCGGATCGATGCGCACCTGTTCCCAGCCGAGCAAAAGAAAAACGGGCCACAACAAATCGAGCAACGCCGCCGCCGCGATGAGTGTGCCTAACGAAGTTTCTGGCGCGTAACGCTTCGCGGCGAAGCCCACTGCGAAATGACCAATGAACAAAAGCAAGCTCCTTGAAACGGCAAACTTTGAAACTCCTTACGAGCAGTTCGCTCTTGCATTGCTTGAGAGCTCGCTTATATCACACGTAGTCGATAGTTCAACCTTGTTTCCTATGTAAGGGGGATTGCATCATTACGCGATTGGGTAGTATCCCGGTTTGAATTAATCTCTGTGCGTTCTTTTTGTTCTCTGTGACTCTGAGGTGATTATGGATGGCTCACCACAGAGACACAGAGAACACGGAGGTAGCACAGAGAAACTGAAGTTCGGATATTACTTGCGATTAATGTGAATTTGAAAAATTTTGCCCATCTGATAAAGTACACGAACACTCCGTAAGAATTAGTTTTTTGGGCCACGCGGTTTATCGGATCGCGCTGTCTACACGGGTGGTTGTAGTCTGTCGTTTCAAGTGCAATTGCTATCACGGTTTTTCGACCGAGTGAATTTCCCGTAGTTCAAATTGCAGGATTCTGTAAAAACGGATTAGCAAGCCGCTGCGATGCCCCAGATTTTTCACCACAGCACAAACGCGCTCGCGAAGCTGACGATCTATGGAGCGGTTTTTATTCTGGTTGCCGCCCTCTGGGTGACTGCGGAACTGAATCGCTCGTCCTGGAACACGGGGCAGTGGGTTGAGCGTCAACAACCTGTCCAATTTAGTCACAAGCATCATGCTGGGGATGATGGTTTGGATTGTCGTTATTGCCATACGTCTGTCGAGAGTGCCGCGTCTGCCGGGATGCCATCAACAAATACGTGTATGAATTGCCATAAACAGATTTGGGCGGAGAGTCCTTATCTCGAGCCGGTGCGTGCCAGCTTTCGCAGTGGGCAACCGATCGAGTGGATTAGAGTGCATGACCTTCCTGACTACGCTTATTTCAATCACAGCATTCACGTGAACAAAGGCGTGGGCTGTTCGACCTGCCACGGCCGTATCGACCAGATGCCGATTGCTTATCAAGCCTCCACGCTGCAGATGGAGTGGTGTCTCGGTTGTCATCGGAACCCGGAAAAATTTGTGCGCCCAAAGGAAAAGATTTTCGATATGGAGTGGCGGCAGGAGAATAAGAGCAAGGAAGAAATTGCGGAAGGTAGGACGCTGGTGGCGAATTATCACATTCAACCCCCGAAGGTTTTGACGAGCTGTTCGACGTGTCACCGCTAAGACGCAGGGAGCCACAGACTACCGAAATGATGATTCAAGTAAAGAAATCTCAGGGTTGGGAAGGCGGGCTTGCCCCCGCTGATCGAATGGCATTCAAACCCAGCGGGGGCAAGCCCGCCTTCCTGACCCCGAGGTTCTGTGGTTGGAGTTGTAGCCTGAGTCTTTGTGCTTCTTGATCGCAGATATTACGAATGTCTGAAGACCGGCACATAAACTTCAAACTTATGCGTGAACGCATTCTCGCCGATGAGAGCGCGCAGGACACTCGCACGCCCGGCAAGAGCTATTGGCGCAGTCTCGAGGAACTGGCTGACGCACCCGAGTTTCGCGAGTTTGTCGAACGCGAATACCCGCAGCATGCGGAAGAGTGGAACGATCCAGTCGAGCGCCGTACCTTCCTGAAGTTGATGGGAGCATCGTTGGCCCTGGCGGGCTTGAGCGGTTGCGTGTTTCAACCGCCGGAAAGAATTGTTCCGAATGTTAGACAGCCCGAGGACAGTGTGCCCGGCAAGGCATTGTTTTTTGCAACAGCTTCGTCGCTTGGCGGAATCGCGACGCCGTTGCTGGCCAGAAGCAACGAAGGTCGGCCCACGAAGCTGGAAGGAAATCCTGATCACCCGAACAGCCGCAACGGCGATCCTAATGATCGCGGCTCGAGCGCCACAGACATTTTCTCGCAGGCGTCAGTATTGAGTCTCTACGATCCCGACCGCTCGCAAATTCCGCTCTACCGCGAAGAGTCGCGCACCTGGTCAACCTTCGTCGGCGAGATGCGCACGGCGCTGGATGAAGAGCGTCCGAAACAAGGCGCAGGGTTGCACTTCCTGACCGAGACGATAACCTCGCCGACGCTCGCGGCGCAGTTAAAAGGAATCTTGACTGAGTTTCCGCAGGCGAAGTGGCATCAGTATGAGCCGGTGAACAACGACAACGCGCGCGCCGGCGCGGTGATGGCTTTCGGACAACCGGTCAACACGATCTACGACTTCAGCAAAGCCGATCGCATCCTTTCGCTCGACGCCGATTTCCTCGCGGCCCATCCGGGAACGCTGAAGTATGCGCGCGACTTCGCAGCGCGACGAAGGCCGAGCGAGAACCTTCCCGACAATTTGAAAGGCTTTTACTCGGACCTTCACAAGGAGATGAGTCGCCTCTACGTGATTGAGACGACGCCGACAACAACAGGCGCGAGCGCGGATCATCATTGGGCTATCCGTCCCAGTCAGTTGGAAACCTATGCCCGCGCTTTCCTCAGTAACTTTAAGGAGAGCGGTTCGCCTTCCAGCACGCAAACGCGAGTTGAAACTCATCTCGGGGTCGATATGGTTAACGATCGTTCCCCAACGCTATATTGGCCAGATGTCCAAGCTATCGCGCGCGATCTTCAGCAGCGCAAAGGCGCGAGCATTGTAATAGCCGGGAGAGAAGCGCCGCCCGCAGTTCACGCGTTGGCTCACACGATGAACGACGCGCTCGGCAATGTTGGCAAGACAGTTTTCTACACCGATCCTGTCGAAGCGAATTCAGTCGATCAAAGACAGTCGCTCCAGGAGTTGCTCAACGATATAGACGGCGGTCGCGTGGAGTTGCTGGTGATTGTCGGCGGCAATCCCGTTTACAACACGCCCGCCGATCTCAAACTTGACCAGGCTCGAATGTTCAAGACGAAGCTACGCGTTCATCTCAGTCAGTACAAAGATGAAACTTCCGAGCTTTGTCACTGGCATATTCCGGAATCGCACTACCTTGAAACATGGAGCGACACGCGTTCTTACGATGGTACTGTCTCGATCGTGCAGCCACTGATCGAGCCGCTCTATCAGGGCAAGAGCGCGCATGAGTTGCTGGCGGTTTTCACACCGCAATACGACAAAAAGCCTTACGACATCATTCGCGAGTATTGGAATAGCAAACAGCAAACAGTAAACAGCAAACAGCAAACAGTAAACAGCAAACAGCCGGAAGCGCAAAGCAGAACCGCGAAAGGTAGCGCGCGGATGCCAAGCTCAACGACAACTTCTCAACCTACTCCGTCGAGTGACTTCGAAAGTTGGTGGCGCAAGTGTGTTCATGATGGGTTTATTTCGGGTACCGCGCTGCCGGCGAAGAATGTTTCAGTAAACGCTGCTGGTCTCTCACAGCAAAGTGCGAGCGGTACGCCGGCGGTCCCCGCAACAAGTGGCTCTAAGTTTGAGTTGGTCTTCCGCACTGATCCCACCATCTACGACGGCCGCTTTGCCAACAACGGCTGGTTGCAAGAACTGCCGAAGCCGCTTACGAAACTTACCTGGGACAATGCCGCGCTGGTTAGTCCAAACACTGCAAAGCAACTCGGGCTCACAAAAACTATCGGCAAAAAGGGTGGTGACATCTACGTTGACACGCTGAAAATTACCTATCAGGGGCGAACGTTTTCCGATCCGGTCCCAACCTGGATTACACCTGGTCAACCGGATGGCGTGATTACTCTTCATCTCGGCTACGGTCGCAAGAGCGCCGGGCGCGTCGGCAACGAACACGGCTTCAATGCCTATGAAATTCGCACGTCGGATTCGCCCTGGTTTGCAAGCGGCGTTCAGGTTGAAAGGGCCGGTGTCCAGCATCTGCTCGCCGTTACGCAGCTTCACTTCCTGCTTGAGGATCGCGATTTCAGCAAAGAGGATCGCGATGTCTTGCGTACGCAAACGCTCGACGAATATCTCAAAGGTACGCCCGCGGGCGAATCCCACGAACCTCCGCCTGACGATACGCTCTATCGTCCCGAGCTTTTCGATTACAAGAATCAGGGCAATGACCTGAACTACGCCTGGGGTATGGCGATCGATTTGAACAACTGCCTAGGCTGCAATGCCTGCACCATCGCTTGCCAGTCAGAAAACAACATTCCCGTGGTTGGCAAGGAGCAGGTGGTTCGCAGTCGTGAGATGCACTGGATTCGCGTTGACACTTATTTCAAAGGTGAAGACGCAAACAATCCTGAGGCGACTAACTTCATGCCAGTGCCCTGCATGCATTGCGAGAATGCGCCGTGCGAACCGGTGTGTCCGGTCCACGCGACGGTGCACAGTGCTGAAGGCCTCAATGACATGGTGTACAACCGCTGCGTCGGCACTAAGTATTGTTCTAACAACTGTCCCTACAAAGTGCGACGCTTTAATTTCTTTTTGTACCAGGACTGGGACACGCCTACTTACCAGTTGATGCGCAACCCCGACGTTAGCGTCCGCAGCCGCGGCGTCATGGAGAAGTGTACTTACTGCGTGCAGCGCATTCAGGGCGCGAAGATTCAATCGGAACTTGAAGGACGGAAAGTACGGGACGGAGAAATCGTGACCGCCTGTCAGGCAGTTTGCCCGACAGAGGCAATCGTGTTTGGTGACGTCAACGATCCGAACAGCCGTGTTTCAAAGTTGAAAGCGGAGCAAAGAAATTATTCATTGCTGGGGGATCTTAATACGAAGCCGCGCACGACGTATTTGTCGGCGCTCAGAAACCCTAACCCGGAGATTGTCAGGCAAGAAACGATAAAAGAATAAGAGATACGTAAAATCGAGTAATAGCCACAGAGACACTTAGGATGATTCAAGAAGCAGAATCTCAAGGTCGGGAAGGGGGCTTGCCCCCGCTCTTGCTTTGCACCACTCAAAGAGCGGGGGCAAGCCCCCTTCCTAACCCGGAGGTTTTTTGGCTTGAGTTATTTCTCTGATCTCAGTGTCTTTGTGGCGCAATGTAATTAATGCCAGACGAGCCACACCACGAAGCTCAGCTTCATACGACAGCGCCGGTCATTGCACCGGGGCTGACGTTCGCGTCCGTGACCGACAAGATCAGCTCGATCGTGCTGAAGCGGAAGACGCCGGTCGGATGGTTCATCGGGTTTGCGATCTCGTTTGTCCTGTTCCAGTTGATGTTGCTGACGATTACGAAGCTCCTCTTCGAAGGCATCGGACTATGGGGCGTGAACATTCCCGTTGCCTGGGGAATGGATATTCTGAATTTCGTCTGGTGGATCGGAATCGGCCACGCGGGCACGTTGATCTCGGCAATTCTGCTTTTGCTCAGGCAGCGTTGGCGTACGTCCATCAACCGCTTCGCAGAGGCGATGACGTTGTTTGCCGTGGCCCAGGCCGGCATGTATCCGATCATGCACCTGGGCCGTCCCTGGCTGGCTTACTGGCTGTTTCCTTATCCCAACACAATGGGGATCTGGCCGCAGTTTCGCAGTCCCTTGATGTGGGACGTGTTTGCCGTTTCTACTTACGCCACCGTCTCCGCAATCTTCTGGTTTGTCGGTTTGATTCCCGACTTCGCAACTTTGCGCGATCGCGCCCGCAGCAAACCATTTCAGATCGTTTATGGAATGCTGGCAATGGGTTGGCGAGGCTCCACGCGACATTGGCATCGTTACGAGATGGCGTATCTGCTGTTGGCGGGACTGGCGACGCCGCTGGTGCTTTCGGTGCACACCATCGTCAGTTTCGACTTCGCGGTCGGCGTCATTCCGGGTTGGCACGCGACAATGTTTCCCCCTTACTTCGTTGCCGGAGCGATCTACGCCGGTTTCGCTATGGTCCTACTGCTGACGATTCCTTTGCGAAAAGTTTACGGCCTGGAAAGTTTTATCACGATGCGCCATATGCACAACATGGCGAAGGTGATGCTCGCGACAGGTTTGATTGTCGGCTACGGCTACGTGGTTGAAGCATTCTTTGGCTGGTATAGCGGCAATCGTTATGAGCGCTACATGATCTGGAACCGCATGCACGGGCCTTACGCCCACTACTATTGGGCGCTGATTTTGTGCAACATAATCACGCCGCAGTTTCTCTGGATTAAGAAGCTGCGTTCGAACCTGCTGATACTGTGGTTGATCTCGATTGTAGTCAGCATGGGGATGTGGCTGGAGCGATTCGTGATTGTAGTCACCAGTCTGCATCGCGACTTCTTACCTTCGTCGTGGGGCATGTACCAACCTTCGATGTGGGACTGGACGATGTTTATCGGCACAATCGGTTTCTTCCTGACTTTATTGTTTCTATTTATCCGCTTCCTGCCCATGATTTCAATCTTCGAGATGCGCACGATTCTGCCGGAAGCGGAAGTTGAGGAGTAAAGGTAAACGCAACGAGTAACGCAAACTGTTAGTTTGCGATGCTGAGTAAAGACGATGGTGAGTGAAGAGCCACGCGCAAACTAACAGTTTGCGTTATGGATGGACCAGGCAAATGGCTGAAGACGATCCAAAAGAAGAGCTCTGGGAACATGAATTGGAAGACTCGGAGCCTTTCCATCAGGCGACGTCCAGTTCTAGACACGGTCGCCGGCGAGGTGCACCGCCGCTCTACGGCATCATGGCCGAGTTTGATAATCCTTCGGATCTGGTTACCGCAGCGCGGCGAACCTACCAGGAAGGATATCGGCGCATCAACGGTTATTCACCTTATCCGATTGAAGAACTTTCCGAGGCGATCGGGTTTACACGTACGAGTCTACCTCTGATTGTCTTGATCGGCGGGATCCTCGGCGGGCTGGGTGGCTTCTTTATGCAGTATTGGATGGAAGTTATCGATTACCCGTTGAATGTCGGCGGCAAGCCCTTCAACAGTTGGCCCGCCTTCATTCCGATTACTTTTGAATGCACTGTTTTGGTCGCTTCGTTTGCCGCCGTGTTAGGCATGCTGGCATTAAACAAGCTGCCGCAACCATACCACCCGGTATTTAATGCACCGACTTTTGCGCTGGCGACGCGCGATAAATTCTTCCTGGTGATCGAGGCAAACGATCCAAAATTCAAGCACGATGAAGCGATTCAGTTTATGAACACCCTGGGCGCAATAGATGTTAGCGATGTTGAAGTCTGAGCAGCAGCGGACAGCAAACAGTAAACAGCAGACAGCAGGTTGTCGACGCTGTGCTGGGCTAAACCTTGCCAGCGGCGGTTCTTGTTTCTGCCTCCTGCTGTTTGCTGTTTACTGTTTGCTGTTTGCTACGGCGTGCCGACGTGATATGCAGGACCAGCCGAGGATGAAGCCCTATCGTTCAACCGTTTTCTTTAAAGACGGACTATCGACACGTCCGTCAATTGAAGGCACCGTAGCGCGCGGCTTCCTGAGAACGGATACCGAATTCTTTACCGGCAAGAAGGCGGGCAAAACCGGCGGCAACCCTTCAGCTTCGCCAACGCAAGTCCCCGCCGGCCCGCAGCCTACCGCAACAACCCCGCCGGTCGGGGCTGCTGCGAACGCGCCACAGGGCGCGGCGGCCTTCCCCGACGACGTCGAAATATTTCCTATCCCCGTGACGAAAGACGTAGTTCATCGTGGCAAGGAACGCTACGAGATTTTCTGTTCAGCTTGTCACGGTCTGACAGGTAATGGTGATGGAATGATTGTCAGACGCGGCTTTCGACGGGCAGCTTCGTTTAATGATGACCGGTTACGACAGGCGCCGGTGGGCCACTTCTTTGACGCGATAACAAACGGGTGGGGCGCGATGCCGAGCTATGCGCCACAGATTCCCGCTCAGGACCGTTGGGCGATCGTCGCCTACATTCGCGCTCTGCAGCTGAGTCAGCAGAATCAGCGAACCCCGGCGCCGGCGGCCGCCAACGCGAGTTCGCCAGCGCAGAGCGGAGGTCATAAGTGACAATCGGTCCTTACAACGCACCTGCGAGTGTCAGCCGCTTTCAGCAACTCGCGCTGATTGTTGGGGTTGTGTTCGCAGCTCTCTTGCTGGCCGGGTTCTTTCTGGATCGCGCGCAGTTTTTTCATTCGTATTTATTTGCTTTCAGTTTCTGGACTGGTCTCTCTGTCGGCGCGCTCGCGCTCCTGATGCTGCAACACGTGACTGGTGGCGGGTGGGGGCTGGTTATCCGGCGCGTGCTCGAGGCGGCGACGCGAACGCTGTTGCTCATGCTGATACTCTTTTTGCCCATCATCTTCGGTGCGCATTGGATATATCCCTGGACTCATGCGGAAAAAATGGCAGAGAACGCAGCGCTCGCAGAGAAGGCGAAGTATTTGAATCTAACGTTCTTCAGTGTGCGCGCGGCGATTTATTTTGCTATCTGGCTGACACTCGCTTTCTTTCTAAATCGCTGGTCTCTGCTCCAGGATAAAACCGCAGATGGCCAGTTTACCAAACGCATGCGAGTGCTCAGCGGCCCGGGGATGGTGTTGCTTATTTTCACCGTAACATTTGCCTCGATAGACTGGTTTATGTCGCTTGACCCGGAATGGTCGTCAACGATCTATGGCTTTATTTTTGTGGGCGCCTGGTCTTTGAGCGCGCTGGCCTTCGTGGTCGCCGTAATGGCAGCATTGGTCAAATATGAGCCAATGGACAACGTCGTCGGACAGTCACATTTTCATGATCTTGGCAAATTGCTATTGGCCCTCGTCATGCTCTGGTCTTACTTTGCCTTTTCGCAGTTTCTGATCGTTTGGTCGGGTAATCTGCCTGAGGAGATTCGTTGGTATCTGCCCCGAACGCACGGGGCCTGGGGCGCGATCGCGCTGGCGGTGGTCATTCTTCATTTTGCTTTTCCGTTTTTGTTCTTACTGTCGCGCTCATTAAAGCGCAATGCCGGCAAGCTCGTCATCGTGGCATTATTGATTTTGGTGATGCGTTTGGTCGATCTCTTCTGGATGATTACGCCAAACTTTACGCGTGAGCATTTCCACATCAGCTGGATGGATGTGGTTGCGCCCATCGGAATCGGCGGCCTGTGGCTCGGCTTTTTTGCCCGAACTTTAAAGAGGCGGCCATTGATACCAATAAACGATCCACTATATGAAACGGTGCTTGAGCAGGCCCAGGCACACGCGGGCCACTAAAGAAGGGGGAGCAGGGGAAAAGGGGAAAAGTAGGAAGAAAGGTTCGGAACGATGGTACGAAGCGGGCACAACGGTAATGGAAATGATGATCGTCACGTCACGGAAACGCCCGACGTGTCGCACATAAAAAATCCGGACGTGACGCACGAAGCAAGCGACGTCAGCGTTTCCGGAGTGGCGAAGTTCGTTGGCGCCCTGACTGTATTGGGCGTCGTCGTGTTCCTGTTGATGTGGGGACTGTTTCGGTTTCTTTATGAACAGGAAGAAACGAAAGAGCCGCCGCCTGGGCCGATGGCGATGACCGGGCAGGAGCGATTACCACCCCTACCTCGTTTACAGGCGGCCCGGGGATTTGGCGTGACTCTGGAAAATGGTCAGTGGGTACCGCTCGAAAATAGAGAGCCGGAAGCTGAATACCGTGTACTGCGGGAGCAGTGGGAAAGGGTTCTGACGGAAGGCGCCAGGGATCAGTCGGGAAACGTCGTTACGTTGCCAATCGAACAGGCCATGGAAAAAGTAGTTGGCTTGCCCTCCAGAGTTAAGAAAATTTCGGAAGAAGGTCCAGGGTGGCGCGCAGAAGACTACGGTCTTGATCCGCCGACGGCGGCAAGCTCGGGACGAGCGACAGAAAAGGGGAGGCAATGAAAGCAGACGGCAGACGGCAGACAGCAGACGGCAGGAAAATCCGTGGCTTTGCTAAAGTCGCATTGAGGCTCTTCGTGCTGGAGATTTTCTTGTCCTGCTCCTGCTTCCTGCTCCTGCCTCCTGATGCTCACGCCCAGTTTAGTCAGACGCAGGGAAATTCGCCGCTCTACAGCTCGCGACCATATGAGGCAAGGGCTCCCAGTGGTTTACCAAAAGCCTTAAATGACGTCGGCATCGATCAGAAGTTGAACGAACAGCTGCCATTCGACCTCGTCTTCAAGGACGAAACTGGTGAGAACGTCAAACTCGGTAACTACTTCGGCAGGAAACCTGTGGTGTTGTCCCTCGTTTATTACCAGTGCCCAATGCTTTGTAACCAGGTGCTCAACGGGATGGTGACCGCTTTCAAAGTCATGGCTTTTCAACCCGGGCAGGAGTTTGAGGTGGTGACGGTGAGTTTCGATCCGCGTGAGACTCCCGCGCTCGCCGCGGCTAAGAAGAATACTTATGTAAACTACCTGCCCGAGGCCAGGCGCGCGGGCGCAGCCGGCGGTTGGCATTTTTTGACGGGAGACGAAGCGAGTATTAAGAGCCTGACGGAGGCGGTCGGCTTTCGTTATCACTTCGATGAAGCAACGAACCAGTTTGCGCACGCCAGCGCAATTTACGTGACGACACCGCAGGGAAAACTGGCACGTTATTTCTACGGGATCGAATATGCGCCGCGCGATCTGCGCCTGGGTTTGATTGAAGCGGCGGACAATAAAATTGGATCCCCGGTCGACCAGTTGCTGCTCTATTGCTTTCACTACGATCCGGCTACCGGAAAGTATGGCGCCGCGGTTATGAACGTGATGCGGGGGGCTGGCCTCGTCACGCTGGTCGCCCTCGTAGGAATGTTATTGATGTTACGCCGCCGTGACCGGGCGCGCGTTAATTTGCAAGGCGGAGATGCCCGGAGTTTAGAGTGCAAGCTTTAGATTGCAACGTGGGGTAACCAGAGCAACCTGAACATTACCACCCCACGCGGACTGTCGGCGTGGAGACCCCGGGTTGGACTGTAAAAGAAGAAGAACTTATGCAAACCTCCTGGATTCCATTTATTCCGGAAAGCGCTTCCACTGTTTCGGGCAAAGTGGATGCGCTCTATTTTTATCTTTCGGGCGTGACTGTCTTCTTTACCCTGCTTATCTCTGGCGTGCTGGCGTTCTTCGTCATCAAGTATCGCCGGCGCTCGCCCTTTGAGATTCCGCGGCCGATTGCGGGGTCGCACAAACTGGAAACGATTTGGTCGGTCATCCCTTTCATCATTGCGATGAGCATGTTTGCCTGGGGTGCGCAAATCTATTTCCAAAACGCGCGGTCACCAAAGAATGCCAATGAGATTTATGTGGTTGGGAAGCAGTGGATGTGGAAGATCCAGCACTCAACGGGACAGCGCGAGATAAATGAATTGCACGTCCCGGTCGGCCGCAAGATCAAACTGATAATGACGTCAGAGGACACGATCCACGACTTTTTTATTCCGGCTTTCCGGATCAAGGCCGATGTGTTGCCCGGTAGATATACGACACAATGGTTTGAAGCGACCAAGCCAGGGACCCATCACCTTTTCTGCGCGGAATACTGCGGCATGAATCATTCAGGCATGATCGGTTCGGTGATCGTAATGCAGCCCACTGAGTTTGATAATTGGTTGAGCGGCAACTCGAGCCAGCAATCTCACGCCGTCGCCGGCCAAC
>DASWDX010000012.1:0-17082 GCA_036395055.1 Pyrinomonadaceae bacterium
TTACTTGTTTGACGCGCCTTCAACTGAAGTCACGCTTGAACACAAGGGATGTCGTTATGTGCCCCACATGTTGGGCCTGCAAACCGAACAAACGTTGAAAATCCTTAACAGCGATCCGACTACCCATAATACTCATCCGACGCCAAAGAATAATCGTGAACGGAACCAGTCACAGATGCCCGGTGCCGTCATTGAACAGCGCTTCGCCTCGCCTGAGCTATTCATTCCGATAAGGGATAATCAGCATCCGTGGGAAAGAGCATACGTAGGTGTCTTTTCACATCCCTTCTTTGCGGTTAGCAACAAAGATGGTGGTTACAGAATTGCGGGCTTGCCTCCCGGACAATATACGATCGTGGCTTGGCACGAAAAATATGGGGAGCAAAAGATCGACATATCGGTTGGCAGCAGAGAGGAAAGAACGTTGGATTTTACGTTCAAATCGGCCGCCAACTGATACAAACGAAGCCTATAAGCGCTTGCAGCGGACTGGAATCAGCGTGTCTTTCATCGAGCGCTTGCCGCACGATGCGGTTGTCGCCCGGGCCGCTGAAGCGTTGTGCGGCTCGGTGGGTCCAGGTGGAGGTCTGATGGTATGGCAAAGTCGCTTTTTCTGCTGCTCATGGTGACGCTGCTTGGAATTTCAAGTGTGGCTGCCGCCGTTGCTCCAACGACAGACTTGCCAGCTTCCCCCGCCGCCGAACAAGCGCTGGCAGCGGACTCGCCGTAAGCGGGCTTCTTTGGCAAGTTGAGCGGGCGAGCCGCTGAAGCGCGGCGTTGGGCAGCATTTTGTGGTTCATCGAAATCCTGGAAAGGGCCAAAGCGGGGATACGTATATGAGTTCAAGGCAATTGGCCTGGTGGTTCAGTACGATCTCATTAATTCTCGTGCTATGGGGAGTGGTGTTCTCCTTTTTCGGCTTGCAAATCCTGCCTGTCGATCGGCGAGTGCTGCTCTCGTGGGAGAGCGCGATTTACGGCGCCATCATGATAGGTTGGGGAACGACACTTTTCCTGGTCGGCCGAGTTGTCTTCCGAAGACAAGACGCCGAGCTGATGAAACTGCTGCTGTTCGGGATCGCCGTATGGTTAGTCTTAGAAGCTGCTTTCTCGGCCCGCTTCGGCGTGTGGTTCAATGTAGGTGTCGACGCAGGCGTCCTGACGCTGTTTGCCGTGCCGTTGATCGCGAGCATCCGAGCCGCGCGTAAGCGAGGAGACGGGCAACATGGACCGTGAGATCCCGAGTGGCGTCCTTCGCATCGGCGCGATCGCGAGCATCGTAGCGGGCGTGCTGCTGATCGCCGGCTTCGCACTTCATCCGGCCGGCGAAGACGCCACGCATGGTACAGACCCTCTTTGGGTGCCCGCGCACGGATTGCTCTGGCTGGCCTTCACGCTCGCGCCACTTGGATGGATCGCAGTGTACACGGCACAGGCAACGAAGGCTGGCCGGCTTGGGATCACAGCGTTCGTCGTAATCATCCTCGGAACCAGCCTCGCTTCCTGGATCTTCAGCAGTGACGTGACGTTCGTCCCGGTCATCGCTGCGGAATCTCCTGAGTTGTTTGGGAAGATCTTCAGCACCAGCCATATCGCGATAGGCATCGCCAGCGTGTTGACCTGGGTTACAGGCAACGTGCTCTTTGGGCTCTCTATCGTACGCGCCAGGGTGTTCCCACGGTGGACGGGCGTGTTCCTCGTGGTCGGCACTCTCGTCGTACCGATCGCGTATCTCGCTGGCTTCTCCGTTCGAGTCGCGGCTATGGGTGCCACCCTGGCCGGCGTAGTCCAGATCTGGCTCGGTTATGACCTGCTGCGGAAGCTTCAGCGCCGCAGCAGCGCTGCCTAAATTCGTTGCAGGTGAGGGTGGGATAGCGCCTTTCTCAACTAGCTTTGTCCGGCGCGGCTTGCGTGACACCGTCCGCGCCACCTGAACTCAACCGTTAGGTGCTTACCCTTTGCTGAGAAATCACCGTTGAACTTAGCGGCATAGATATCGTAGTAGCCTTTAGGAGGTGAAAGAGGATGTATTGTTCATCTTGCGGTGTGGCTGTCGTGCAGGGCCTGAGCTACTGTAATTATTGTGGCGCAAAGTTGAGTGGACCAAAAGCCGACAACGTCATCGAATCATCAGAAGTTAAACCTGAATTCCTCGTAGCGGCGATGGTAGTGGTCTTCGGCTTCGGCCTTGCAGCAATCATTGTGCTAATGGGAGTGATGAAAGCCGTGCTCGACTTAAATGTAGGGCAGATTCTCGCTTTCGCGCTGCTGAGCTTTCTGATAATGCTTTCACTCGAAGGCGTGTTTATTCGGCTGTTATTCCGTCGCAAGCGTGGCACTGAGGAAGCAGGCGATACTGTGCTATTGAAGGGGCAAGGAACAAAAGAGCTTGACGCGACACAGCCGCGAGTGCTGCCAGAACCCGTGCCAAGCGTGACCGAGCACACTACCCGCGCGTTTGAGCCGCTCTACAACGAGCGAACATCAAAATGAAGAATCGCTCCTTAAGCCACGCCGCGCCTAACAGCTCATATGCGGCATCAGTTCTGCTCGATAAGAGCTTAGAGGTTCACATAATGAAAGAAATACATCCGGGCGTCTTTTGGACGCGCCGCCTAACTCGTTGGACCGGAGAGCAGGGAGCGAGTTCTTTAACCTTTTCGATTGAGTCAACGTTGTTACTAATCGCCGCGTCTGGTCAACTCTGAAGTTAGGCCGATGTGAAGAAGCCCCATGGCGGCGCTGGGGTAGGCTCGAGTGCGTCGCGAGGAGGTAAGGCATGTCACTACTCGAGGCAGAGCGCGTACAGGCGCGCATGGCGGTCGTGGATGAGCACATCCGGTGCGAGAACCGGCACGACCTGGACGCGGTGATGGCGACGTTTGGCGTGGACGCACGGTACGATGACGAGCCTTGGGGGGATCACCGCACTGGCCGCGAAGGCGTGCGATCGTATTACACAGAGATCATGCGCGCGCTGCCCGATCTGGCAATTGAGGTGAAGCACCGGCACGTGGCATCCGAAAGCCTGGTGGTGGAGGTCACCATCCGGGGTACGCATCTTGGACCGTGGCGCGGCCTGCCAGCGACGGGCCGACGGCTGGAATTCCCGCTTTGCGGGATCTACGCGTTCGACGCCGGTGACCGCCTGGCGGGCGAGCGCATCTACTATGACCGTGGCGCGGTGCTGAGGCAGCTCGGCCTCTTCCACGAGCCCGCGGGATGGTCGGGACGGGTCGTCACCGCCCTCAGTCATCCGGTCACGATCGCGCGCGCGTACCTGCGCCGCTCCCCTCGCAATTCATCCGAGTCCGGGTCGCCACCGGCGGCCTAACATGCGTGAGCAGCGGACCGGAATAAGTGTACCTCTCATCGACAGCCACTGCAGGCGGGTTTACGGTAGAAATCGGGGCATGATATGGGCTCTGAGAGATTGTCGTCTGCTGATCCTGCATCCATCCTGTTGATGTAAACTGCAGGCCCAACTTGCCGGGCTGGTTAGTTCGAGTGTTCGGTGGCTAGGATTAAGCATGATGAAATAAGGGTTATGAAAGCGACTGTCATACTTGCTATTCGACTCGTAGTGCTAACCGTTCTGTACTTCATTTGCTTCGCTGCCGTGTCAGCAGCAGTGCTTCCATCTCCCTCTAAACAACCTACCCCGGTCGAAGCCGCGACAACACTCGTTGCGCTCCTGGCTGTCAGCCTCCTGAATACTCTTGTTTTAGGTTACATCATACTGCGTTCTCGCTGGGCAGGGTGGAAACTCATTCTTGCAATCTTCTTTGTGTTCTACGGCGTGATGACTGTGATGCCGCAGATCGAGACCACCTTCTTCATCACAACTTTGCCGCCCGGCATGCTGCCACGCCTTTTCCTCTCCGGGGCGATTATCGCGGCACTTTTTTCTTCGCTGGCAGTGTTAATCCTTGGGAAAAGAAAATCTAATCCGGAAGAATCCGACAAACACTTACGCCTGGATATGTCTGCCGGACAATGGGTCGGCAAGCTATCGTTGATTGTAATCGTCTACGTAGTCATCTATTTCACCTTCGGCTACTTCATCGCCTGGAAAAATCCGGCGGTGCGTGCCTATTACGATGGGAGCGATCCGGGCAGCTTCTCAGCCCAGATCCGCAGTGTGCTGCGCGACACGCCCTTGGTTCTGCCGCTTCAAGCAGTGCGTGCAATATTGTGGACGGCCATAGCGGTGCCGGTGATCCGGATGATGAAAGGTCGCTGGCGGGAGGCCGAGTTAGCAGTTGCGCTGTTGTTTGCAGTGGTGATGAATTCGCAATTGCTATTACCCAATCCGCTCATGCCGCAAGAAGTGCGTATGGTGCATTTGTTAGAAACAGCGACTTCCAACTTTCTATTTGGCTGGTTAATAGTTTTGGTATTGCGCGGGTGGCGCTAGCCGGCGAGTGAGTCGGCGTAGGTAGAAAATACGTTATGAAGGATAAACTCAAAGTATCATTGATTTTCATTAGTGGGTTGCTTGTAGGCGCCTTAACTGCCTTCCTCATATTGGGTCAACTTTGTTATTTACGATACGCCGATGCTTTTGTGATGAGTGCCAGGGAGCAAGTCTTTATCGCCAGCGAACTGAGAGCTAATAGAGAGCGATCATTTTAGTCCCAGACATATCGCTCATCGTAGTCTATGCCGTAAGTCTTAAGGAACTTGCGATATTCATCCTGAAAAGTGACTCGCTGATGATGAAGTTTTTGCCTGGTAATATAGCGCTTTAGGGTCGACACCTGCGATTGTCCAATCGAAAAAGCCCCATAGCCTTTCTGCCAGTGAAAAGTTCTAAACACCGGTCCCTTCGTTTTGATCCACTTAGACGATTCCGTCTTAACCTCCTCTACAAGGTCAGCAATTCTGATTACTCTTCCGAGCGAAAAGAGGATATGAACATGATCCGTTGTACCGTCAATAATCAGCGACGGCGACTTTAGTGCTCTGAATATCGACGCCATATATTTGTGTAACTCTTTCTCTATGGCCGCGGTGATAAATCGTTCACGATTCTTTGTACTGAAAACAAGATGCACAAGAATCGACGACAAGGATTGAGACATGTTTTCTTCCTACTTTCAAAACCATTTCGCGCCTTCAGCGCTCTACGCTTGATGAGAATATCTTTTCCTGGGGTGATGCCCCAGGCTTTTGCATTTCGCGCCTTGCGCTTAATGCAAGATTCTTTGTAACGGACCATCTAAGGTGGGCTTCGGGTGGACACCGTACTAAAATCCACGCGCTCCTCACTTCAGACGGCTTATTAACAGTATGAGCGCCAACGGCGCGAAATGTAACAGCCTGGGCCAACGGCCCAGGTTCTGAAAGTTTAAATTGCAAGCGCTGAAGGCGCGAAATAAGAGATATTGGGGAATTGAATGGGACTAAGAACGGGGCTAGTGGGTTGAAATTGATTCCGTGCCTTCAGCGCTGAGAATTCGTCAGATTCTTAACTGGGGCGATGCCCAGGCCTTTACGTTTTGCGCGCCTGCATCTAAAGAGATGCCGAACTCAATTATCCGATGAAAACGCTGGTCTAAGGCTCGAATATCATCACGGGTATTTTCCAATTTATTTCGCATCACCAACTGCAATCGATTAGCCCTGGTCTCCACCAGCGACAACACTTGCATGTTTGCGCTCGTCATCATGCACCGCGCGTGTTTCAGCCGTCGTCTCCGCCGGAATATCGTGAGGCTGCCGCCGGGCCTTCGTTAGTCTTTCACGAAGCCTGGCCGTGGCGCTCGCCAACTTCCGCCAGCGTGCGCTTTGGCGCAGGTCGTCAAGTAATGAATAAACAACCGGCGTGGCGATCAAAGTCAGCAACAAGGAAAGCGTTTGTCCGCCAATGACCACTACGGCGATCGAGCGTCTCTCCTCAGCACCCGGGCCGGTGCCCAGCGCCAAAGGCAACATGCCCGCGATCAACGCCATTGTCGTCATTAGTATCGGCCGCAGCCTGTCTCGGTTTCCTTGCATGATCGCTTCATAGAGCTCCATGCCACGAGCGCGCAGGTTGTTCATGTGATCGATTTGCAGGATTGAGTTTTTCTTTACTACGCCAAACAGCACGAGTATGCCGAGCGCCGAATATAGATTAAGCGTATCGCCGGTGGCCCAAAGCGAGAGCAAAGCGAAAGGAATTGAAAGCGGCAAACTCAGAAGAATCGTGACCGGATGTATCGTGCTTTCAAATTGTGAGGCGAGAATCATATACATGAAGATGATTGAGAGGATGAACGCCCAAATGAATTCAGTAAAAGTTCTCTCCAGCTCGCGTGCTCGACCGGAAACGGTCGTCGTATAAGCAGCCGGGAGATTCATCTGAGTAACTGCGCCACGCAGGGCCTCGATACGATCCGCAAGCGCGAATCCGGGCGCCACGGAAGCACGAACCGAAACCAGCCGTTCGCGGTTGAGGCGATCGATCCGCGAGGGACTCGTGTCGCGATTGATCTTCACCAGATTATCCAGGCGAACGAGACCGCCGCGTGATGATGGCACGTAGAGCCTCTGTATGGTTGCGACGTCACTGCGATCTTTCTCGTTGAGGCGAAGTTGAACGTCGTAGTCCTCGTTGATTGATTCGTCGCGGTAGCGGGAGGCGCGGTCTTCGCCGCCGACCATCAGTCTGAAGGCGGTGGCAATATCAGTGCTGTCAACGCCCAGGTCAGCAGCCCGCGCCCGATCAATCTCCACGCGCAACTCCGGTTTGTTGAGTTTGAGCGAGGTGTCGGCATCCACAATGCCGCCCAGCGTTTGGGAACGCTTCATCAGTTCCTCGGCATAGCCCGCCAGCGCCACGATATCCGGGCCACGCAAATTGAAATCAATGTCGAAACGTCCACCGGCGCCAAAGTTAAAGGAAGGCGCGTTGCGCACACCAACCCGCATGGGCGAATATTTCTGCAAGCGCCGCCGCACTTCAAGCATTACGTCCTGCTGTGAATAGTTACCCTTAAATGCTTTTAAAGGATTTCCATTCTTTGTCTCGGTCCAGAGACGCGAGAGTGAAAATGTTCGCTCCTCATGGGGCGCGATGCGAACGTATGCCCCGGCCTGATTCACCCCACCCAGAAACCCGCCGCCCGCGTTGGAGAGAACCAGTCGAACTCCGGGCGTTGAAAGAATGTCCTTTTCAATAGCCTCGATGGCTTCGTTCATCACCGCCAGGTTCGAACCCTCCGGGCCATTAACGTTGACTTCGAATTCAGCCTCGTCGACATTCGTCGGAATGAATTCCTGCTTCACTGCGCGATAAAGCGGGATGGCGGAAGACACGACCGCGAGAGCCAACAAAGAGACTGCCAGGCGATGACGCATCGCAAAGCCCAGCATTACCGTATAGACCTTGTCTATCCACTTATAAAAACCGCTGCGCGAACCCGGTGAATGGTGGCCGCCTTTGCCTTTGTCGCCCTCTTCCACGCGAATCAGCCGCGAACTCATCATCGGAGTTAACGTAAATGAAACCAGTAAGCTAACCAGGATTGCAACCGCCGCTGTGATTCCAAACTGATACAGAAAACGCCCGGAGATCGACGACATGAACGAGACCGGGAGAAAGATAACCACCAACGAAAGTGTAGTGGCCAACACCGCCAGGCCGATATCTTTGGTCGCTTCTCTGGCTGCTTCCCTCGGCTCAATCCGCTTCTCTTCGATGAATCGGAAAATATTTTCCAGTACGACAATGGCATCGTCGATAACCACGCCGACCATCAACACCAGCGCCAACATAGTGACGCTATTGAGCGTGAAGTTTAGCGCTCGCATCATGCCAAAAGTGGAAATCAACGAACACGGTATCGCCACCGCCGCGATCAGTGTCGAGCGCCATGAGCGCATGAAGAGAAGCACGACGAGGCTCGCGAGAATACTGCCCATTACCAGATGCTTTTGGATTTCGTGCAAAGCCGCTTCGATGTAGCGCGACTGATCGCGAATGACTTCCATCTTCACATCCGCGGGCAGTTGGCTGTTGAGTCGCGGCAGCTCTCGCTTTATTCCGTTGATGACCTCAATGGTGTTCGCGCCCGACTGTCGTCGAATTTCAAGCGTTACCGTCGGCACGCCGTTGAGGCGGGCGAGCGATCTTTGTTCCTTCGTTCCATCTTCCACATGGCCGACATCACGCAGACGAATCGGCGAGCCTTCAACATTGGCAATCACCAGGTCTTCGAAACCACGCGGGTCTGTGTAGCGGCCCAGCGTACGCAGCACCAGCTCCTCGCGTCCGGTGTTGACATTGCCGCCAGGCACGTCAGCATTCTGCCGCGTCAACGCGGAGCGGACGGCGGTAACCGGAATTTGATACGCAGCGAGGCGCTCGGCGTCGAGCCAGACATTGATTGCGCGCTCGAGTCCGCCCACCACGCGCACCTCGCCCACCCCGCTGACGCGCTCGAGTTGAACTCGCACGGTCTTGTCCCCGAGCTCGGTCAACTCACGAATGGACCGATCAGCCGAGAGCGCTATGGTCACCACTGGCGTACTGTCATTGTCAAACTTCTGAACAACCGGAGGGGTGGCATCATCCGGGAGATTTCGGCCCAGACTGTTGACGCGATCGCGTACGTCCTGGGCGGCGGCCTCGAGATTGCGATCGAGCTTAAAAGTGGCGATCACAAATGAACTTCCCTGCCCCGAGATCGATCGCAGCTCGTCGATGCCGTCGACTGTGTTGACAACTTCTTCAATTTGCTGAGTGACGAGCGATTCAACTTCCTGAGGCGACGCCCCGGGCAGGTTTGTGCGAACACTGACGGTGGGTAGATCAACAGAAGGAAAGCGATCGACTCCCAGCCGGAAAAAGCTCGCCGCGCCGACCACGACCAGCGACAACACGATCATGGTCGCGAAGACCGGACGGCGAATACAGATTTCAGCAAGCTTTTGCATAATTAAGTGCTGCGTACTGAGGACTGAGCGGTCCTTTTTTGGAATCACGATTACGCTCAACTGCGGCACGCAACGCCCCTATTATCCTTGCGACTTCCAGGGCAAGACCCATGAGGTTGTCGAATTGATTCTTGTCAAGATAACCCACGTCGAAAGCGACGTAGAGTTGTGATCTCAGTTCCGCGCATGAAGCCTTGGACACCGATAGAAACTGATGGAATTCGGCAGGACGTGCGCGTTCGAACCCTTCCGCGAGGTTTGACATTATTGATACTGCCGCACGCTGTATCTGATTCTTCAAGCCAAAATCTCTGCCGAAATCGCCATTCGTGGTCGCTTTGTAGATCTCGAATGTTAAAACACGCGCCTTTTGCCAAGCAATGAGTTCTTCAAATCGATCAATCCGCTCTTTCATTTTCTCAGTCCTCAGCACTAAGCACTCAGTCCCTTTACTGCACTACCTCGACCGCCATCCCCGATTGCAGATTACCGGGATCGACGATTACTTGATCGCCGACATTTACGCCGGCGATGATCTCTGTCCAGTCTCCACTACGCTTTCCGGTCGTAATAGGCTTCTCCAGTGCCTTGCCGTTTTGCACCACAATGACTTTTTCTATTCCAGCGAAAGTGACTATCGCGTTGTTTGGCACGGTCACAGCCATCTTCGCGTCGTTAGTCACAATTTCAGCCTTGGCAAATGAACCGGGACGGAGGTTGCCGTCATTTTGCACGTCGGCCTCAACCATCAACATGCGATTCTGTTGAGTTATCACCGGGCTGAGACGCTTGATCTGGCCCAGGTAAACCTTGTCATCGCCTTCGACACTGACACGCACATTCTGTCCAAAACGAACTGAGCCCGCATCGCGCTCGGGAACCTCCGCGCGCAAGCGGAGAGGATTCATCCGCACGATATCTACGACTGGGGCACCTGCCGCCAGGTATTCGCCGACGCTTGCGCGCTTTTGCTGCACGATACCGTCAATCGGGGCGTAGACCGCGGTGTCGGCAAGCTGCTGTCGCGCGAGCGCCAGTTCCGAGCGCCGTTGGGCCACGAGAGCCTGGCGGTTGCGAATCTCCTCGATTGCATCCTGATAGCGGCTGACCGCAACTTTATAGGTAGCGTCAACGGTATCAAACTCTGAACGCGCTACAATTCCCTGCTGCACAAGTTTTACAGCGCGGTCCCGGCTGACCTTTGCCTCGTCCAAAACCGCGCGAGCTTGCCTGACGGTGCCCGTCTGTTCGGGATTGACGGCGTCGTCTTTGCCATCCGGTGATAGGCCCACGCGGGCGCGCGCCTGAGCCAGTGCCGACTCCGACTGTTGCACCCGCAGTTTGTAATCGTTCGGCTCTACCTGCGCAATTATTTGTCCGCGACGAAGAACGCTGCCGAGGTCAACTGAAATTGAGCTAAGTCGTCCGGCTACCTTGACGCCAGCCGTTGACTGATCGAAGGCCGCGAGGGTTCCGTTCGCGGTCACAGTTTCGCCGAAAGGAGTTTCTTCGACACGTGCGGTCTTGACTTGTCTAGCAGCTTTATTGTCGGCGGGGCGGCTCTGTCGCGTTGATCCCTGGTAGTCGCTTTTGCACGCGCCGAATACAAAGGCCAGCACACAAAACAACAATCCAGTTATTAACCGGATCGGCTTCGGCCGTCGAACATAGCGAGGTGTGGTTTGCAACATGCTTTAGATTCACAATCTTAACTCAAGCGACAACATCCGTGGTAGCAGGGACCTAATAATCGCGCGATGCAGTTTCAATTGGCATTCTCATTAGCACCGTGGCTTCAGTCCGGTGGGAGCAGTGTTCCCAGTCTTCTGTTTGGCCACTGGTCACCGGGCTAAAGCCGCAGTGCAATAGGAACGAAGTTCATCCAAACTACACCAGTACCCCAATGCGGAGAGTGTTGTTCAACCGGCCTCCGCACGCACACGTTCCGGACCATGAGCTTATAGCAGTTGCGTCTTGACTCTTCACTGAAAGCCGTTCATTGCAGAAACATCCAGCGATTCAAAGAAACATCAGGTTGGGAAGTCGGAATTGCCCCGCTTATTGTTTGTGAGTCTCTCCCTCCGAAACTCTTGCGGAAGAGATAAGACATCTTGATGAAGAATGTCCGACCGTTGTGCCTGAGCCCAGGCTCTAACTGACCGGTGATAGGACTGAAACCATTGCGGTTGAGGTCGTCGTTGTGACGAAGGTAGGGGCTATTCCCGGATTAGGTGCCCAGCCAATCGGGAATTGTCGGCGGATGTTGGAGTTGGGTGTTTCGCAAATAAGCTATTTGCTAAAAACTTTTACGAAACAGATAAGACATCTTGATGAAGAATGTCCGACCGTTGCGACGGAAGCCTGGCTCGAGCTGGCCGGAGAATGGATTGAAGCCGCGGCGATTGAGATCGTCGTTGTAGCCCACGTACAGAGCAGTACCCGGATTGGGGGTGTAGCCGAGCAGGAACTGTGCCTTAATATTCGACGCTATCGAATCAAAATCCACCCGGCCGCGTGCGAATAGAAAACGACTGAATTGATAGGTACTGCGAAGCGAGACAATATTTTCATCAAAAGCCAACAGACCGGTGTCGTAGCGCCTCAATCTTTCTTTGGTGAAATTCAGCGTCGCGCTCATGGCGGTTGTGGGCTGATAGGTCAACGTGCCATCGACGTGCAGGAAGTCGCCGGGGCCTGGATCCTGGGGTGCATTGCAAGCCGTGGGCTGGTTGTCACCAACACACAGGCCGTTAGCCCGCGCGGCCGTGGCCGCCAGCGCGGTAGGACTTACGCGCGGAAACTTTGGTCCAGCACCGAAGTCGAAATCAAAATCGCCCCAGCGGCGGTTTACAAAGAAGTTGAAATTATATTTCTTGCTTGGTGACGAGCCGCCGAAAAAATAGATTCCGTGGTTCGACGTTGAGCGTTCATTGTCATCGCCCGCAAAAGTGCACATGTTCTTGAACACGCAATTCGAACCAGGCTGGCGCTTTGCTCCAAACTCACTTTCAAATACGCGCTCGTAACCTTTGTCCATACCGACGCCAAAGAAAGTCTCGCGCTTCAGGCTAAACTGGATTTGCGTCTCGTCGTTCGCATTTTGCGAGCGCCCCTGCCAGTCAAAGTTCGCCGAAAAATCTGTATAGACTCGCCAGGAAATTAGCCTGGCTTTAGGCTTCGGTTCCGAGTTGTAGCGAATAAACCAATTCGGGTTGTTCGTATTGTTGCGGCGATTAAAGCCAACATCGGCCCGATAGTAGCGGGTGCGACCAACAACGGAGAGTTCGTGACCAAAGTGCCGCCCGTTCTGGTTGTAGTCCACGGCGTAGACGAAGCCATTCTCTTTCCGATCGAGCGTCTGTCCCTGTTCGGGAAAGAAGAACTGTCGACGTGACCGCGTGCCAAGCGCTTGCCAGCTAAACGTCGTCTGCTTGCTGACTCGGAACCGACCGTCGAACCCGCCGAGGCCATTATAGGTGTCGACAAAACGTCTGTACGTTCCGAGGAAACCGATGAAGGAATCCGATTTGCCAATGTCGCGTTTCAAACGCAGTATGCCGACCGAGGCATTCTTGTCGAGGAATCTCGGATTGGCCGTAGGCCGTTCCTCTTGGCTGAAATTACCGGGACCATTGTCTGACGCGAGCAACAAACCAAAAGTGTTGCGATCAACTTTTCCAGTCAACTTCACCGCATAGTCGGGATCGATGATCGCCCGCGTGTGAATAGCAGCAATCTGTGTGCGAAAAATGTCGATGCCTTCAAGGAAGAATGGCCGCTTCTCTTCAAAGAAAATCGGAAACCGTTGGTTGGCGGTTATTACCAATTGGTCTGCTTCAACTTGCGCAAAGTCGGGATTAACAGCGAAGTCCAGCGTCACTTGCGGCGTCACGCTGTACTTCCCTGTTAAGCCCAAATCAAACTTGATTGGTTCATTGATGAACCTTCCACCAGCCGCGATCTGCGCCGCAGTCACCGGAGCTTTGCGTTTCCCAGTCTCCGAAAGGGTCAGACTGGGAATCAATTCCAAAGTACGCTCAGTGGAGATGCCTTCCAAGCCTGAGATGTGGCCCGCCTGACTAAGCAAGCCAGACTGATCCTTGGATATGGGCATCCAGGAATCTTGTTCACCATTGACGTGTTTTATCTGCCGCAGAAGGTGAAGACCCCACAGTTTTCCTTTGCCGGCGTCGTAACGAAGCGATTTGAAGGGAATAGCCACCTCCACCGTGTAACCGTCAGACGTCAACGACCCCTTCGACTCCATTACGATGTCTACACTGAAATCGTCATTCCCACCTTCCGTAAGAAAGCCATCCTGCTGAATGCCCAGTGGGTTAAAGAACAGTTCATAAGCGCGACGTTTGTCGTTGAATGTATCGAGCAGAAGACCGATCGAGTCGTCGTCAAAAATTGAATCACGTTTCGCAACCGTGGCCCGGACCTTGCCGGGATCATCGTAGGCGTGAAAAGCAAAATAGATAAAACGCGAGTCGTAGCCGGCAAACACCTCAGTGCGCGCCGACGCCGCGGCCGTGTCGCTGGGCCGCCATTGGTGGAAATCTTTGAAGACCGCCGCGGATTTCCAGACGTCATCATCCAACTTACCATCAACAGTTGGAGGCTTGCTGAACAGCGGCAATCTTACTGGTTGCGCTTTTTCCGGAGGAAGAGCAAATGCAGATTTTCCGGTGCCGGAGTTTGTCGCGGCCGTCGAATTCGTGGTCGTGTCAGGTGTCGGGGAAGTTTCCGGACTTGGGGCTGTCGAGGAGGTAGCGGTAACAGCCGGGGCCTTACGATCACTGCTCGACGAAGTCGACTGTGATGATGGTGGTGACTGAGCCGGTGACGAAGGGGAGAAGAAAAAGATTATGAGGGCGGCAAATACGAGGGGTTTCATAGTTTTGGAGAGTCTCCCCGGCTTGTCGCAATATCCGAAGCTGCGGTTCACATGATAAGGACGCTGAAAAGAGCACGGACGTTAACCAGACCCCATTAAAAAATAGAAAAAGTCAGCGCTCCCGTGTGGAAATTCACTGAACCTCGCGAAGGACGGTTTAGACTCGCCGGTTCAATTAAAGGTTGCTCACCGACACGGCCCACATTTGCGTGCAAGCTGGGGACGCTACCTGCTCTGCGCTGGTTTGTTGTAGTCTGAATTGTCAACGGGCTCGTCAATGCAAATGAATAGTTTCGAGCACTTCGCCAAGCGATGGATTTAACGCGACGCGCGAGGAAAAGTTGCAAAAACTTTGTTCATGATTTCGGAATCTTCCATAATTTCGGAGTGAGTAACTTGAACGGCAAATCAAATCTTACTGATGCGCTACGCGATAGTGTGTTCATGCGCGCCTGCCGCCGTGAGACCGTTCCCTACACGCCGATCTGGTTAATGCGTCAGGCAGGACGTTATATGCAGGAGTATCGCGATGTGCGCGCGCGCAAGAGCTTTCTTGAATTATGTAAGACTCCGTCTCTTGCTGCGGAGGTTACCGTTACTGCGGCCGAACGGCTGGGCGTCGACGCGGCAATTATTTTTGCCGACATCCTCCTGATCATTGAGCCGATGGGATTGCAGCTTGAGTTCGGCAAAGGCGAGGGACCGGTAATTCATAATCCGGTACGTTCGGCTGCTGACGTTAAACGCATGCGGGAGATTGATGATCCGGGAGCGCTGGATTTTGTTTTCACCGCTATCAGGGAGACGCGTGCGGCCCTGCGCAGCGACTTGCCGCTGATTGGCTTCGCGGGCGCGCCTTTCACCCTGGCGTCATACGTCGTTGAAGGTGGCGCATCGAAAAACTACGTGCACACGAAGTCGCTGATGTACAACGACAGCGGCGCCTGGGACGCTATGATGTCTTTGATCTCTCGGGCGCTGATTAAGTATCTCAACGCGCAGATCGAGGCGGGCGCTCAGGCAGTGCAGTTGTTTGATTCCTGGGTTGGCATTCTTGGTCCTGACGATTATCGTGAGTATGTGCTGCCGCATACCCGCAACGTAATTAGAGGCGTCGCAGCGGGAACTCCGGTCATTCACTTTGGCACCGGCACTTCCGGTTTACTTGAGTTGATGCGGGTAGCAGGCGGCGACGTTATTGGACTGGATTGGCGCATCAGGCTGGACGAAGGATGGCAACGCATCGGACACGATGTCGCAGTGATGGGCAACCTCGATCCGGTCGCGCTCTTTGCCAATCGTGAGCAGCTTGTGACGCAGGCTAAAGCCATTTTAGACCAGGCCGGAGGGCGCCCGGGACATATCTTCAACCTTGGACACGGAATTCTACCGGAGACTCCGGTTGAGAATGTGATCGCGCTTGTAGAAACCGTCCATGACCTAAGCCAAACTACGCCAAGCTCGGAGGAACCATGAAATTCGCTCTCTTGACAATGGCTGCGCTTGTCCTTGTCCTGTGTCCTGTATTAAGCAGAGCCCAGGACAAAGAGACCCCATCACAGTCGCCAGGCGCTTCGCAACCCACGATCAAAACTAAATTCGACAGCGTCAAAGACGAAACTACTGTCCGTTTTGATCAATTGCTCGTCTTAGGGACCGAGACAGAGAAGCTCCTGATCAGTGTTGAGGCATTTCCTTCACTTGTAGTGTTCGGGCTAACAATACATGAGCAGACCCTACGATGCCGTGCTGGTCGTCTCCTTCGGTGGTCCTGAAGGAATTGACGACGTGATGCCATTCCTCGAAAACGTATTGCGCGGCCGCAATGTGCCGCGCGAGCGGATGCTAGCAGTTGCAAAGCACTACGAATTGTTCGGCGGAGTCAGTCCCATAAATGCACAGAACCGAAAGTTGATTGCAGCATTGAATCGGGAATTGGAAGCCAAAGGCCCGCGCCTTCCGATCTATTTTGGCAATCGCAACTGGCATCCACTGCTTGCAGATACGCTGAGTAAAATGCGTGATGACGGAGTGAAGAACGCGTTGGCTTTCGTGACTTCGGCTTACAGCTCTTATTCGAGTTGTCGGCAGTATCGCGAAGACATCGAACGCGCGCGCGATTCAGTTGGGCCTGACGCGCTGCGCATTGAGAAGCTGCGTGCTTTTTACAATCATCCCTGCTTCATTGAGGCAAACGTCGCGAATTTACAGACTGCGCTGAAACAAATTCCTCAGCAACAACGATCCCAGACACGGATCGTTTTCACGGCCCATAGCATCCCTCAGTCAATGGCAAAGAACTGCGATTATGAGGTTCAGCTTCGGGAGACCAGCCGTCTCATTGCAGAAACAGCGGGCATTGAGCATTGGCAGCTTGTGTTTCAAAGTCGCAGCGGGTCACCGTCACGGCCCTGGCTGGGCCCCGACATTTGTGATCATCTTCGCGAGTTACAGACGAGCGGCGCAAAGCATGTAGTGGTAGCTCCCATTGGATTTGTTTCCGACCATATGGAAATTATTTACGATTTGGATATTGAGGCCCGGGCGGTCAGTCAACAGCTTGGCTTGAATATGATTCGCTCAGCTACCGCCGGCAGCCATCCGTCATTTATTGAAATGATTCGCGAACTGATCATGGAACGGGTTGACCCGGAAACGCCTCGACGATCTCTCGGCACTCACGGACCGCGCGATGACTTTTGCGCCCCGGGTTGCTGCTCGCTCGTTTGATAAGGCTTACGGCCTTGCCGCGCCGTGTGGTGTCTTAAATTCGGATCGAAATGAAACGCATTGTAATCATTGGCGGAGGCATTACTGGTCTGGCGGCAGCGCACAGAATACTCGAGCGCAACCGCGATTCAGGAAAGCAGCTTGAGCTAACGCTGCTTGAGGCCGGGTCTCGCATAGGCGGAATTGTTCAAACACGGGAGCGCGACGGTTTTCTTCTTGAAAGTGGTCCTGATTCTTTCATCTCGGAGAAGACCGCAACACTGGAATTGACGAGGCGCCTCGAGCTCGAATCTCACCTGATCGAAACCAATGAGAACCACCGCCGCAGTTTCATTGTGAGACAAGGGCGGCTGCTGCCCGTTCCGGAAGGATTTTATCTGATAGCTCCTACACTGTTTTGGCCTTTTGTTAGAAGTGAGATTTTCAGTTGGACGGGTAAAGCGCGGATGGCGCTCGACCTCCTGCTCCCCAGGCGCGTTCTGAATGGCGGGACGAATCCCCACGCCGACAGCAGTCAAAACGATAGTGTCG
>DASWDX010000013.1:0-6639 GCA_036395055.1 Pyrinomonadaceae bacterium
CGGCAGTGTCCAGCGCAGCCAGAAATAAAAGTAAAGAATGGCCGATAGCTTTATAAGAAATGCCAGAAGGCTGACTATAACATAGAGGTTGTGATAACCCTTCGCTTCGGTCAGCCGGTAAACGAAAGGAAAATACCAACCTCCCAGATACACCGTTACCGCCACCGCAGACACGATAACCATCGCCGCATACTCGGCCATAAAGAACAGTGACCAACGAAATCCGGAATACTCAGTGTGGAAACCTGCCACCAATTCCGATTCCGCTTCCGGCAAATCAAACGGCGCGCGATTGTTTTCAGCGATGCCGCTGACCAGAAAGATCAGAAACCCCAGCGGCTGATAGACTAAATACCAAACGGAATCGCTCTCTTGTGCCCCAACAATGCCAGATAGCGAAAGCGTGCGGGCAAACATCAGCGCGCCGATTAACGATAGACCCATCGCCACTTCGTAAGAGACCATTTGCGCGCTCGAACGTAGAGCGCCCAACAGTGAATACTTGGAATTCGACGACCACCCGGCAAGAATCAGGGCCAGAACACCAACGCTGGAGACGGCCAGTACAAATAGCAATCCAATGTTAACGTCGGTGATCACGGCCCAATCAGGACCAAAAGGAATCACAGAAAATGTAACAAAAGCCGCGGCAACGGCGATATAGGGAGCAAAGAAAAAGATCCAGCGATCAGCTTTCTCGGGAATGAAGTCTTCTTTGGTAAGCAGTTTGATGCCATCCGCGATGGGTTGTAGCAATCCCCAGGGACCCACGCGCATCGGCCCCAATCGAGCCTGCATAAAGGCGGAGATCTTGCGTTCCAAATAAGTCGCGTAAGCCACCCAGCCCGCAACCAGTGTGACGACCAGCCCAATCTGAATGAAGGGCCAGACGACGTTGTTGATCGTCTCCTGGTCCAAGCCAGTCTTCAGCAACAGCTGGTCAATGAAATTTATTGGAGCTAAGAGAAGCACGAACATCCCTTATTCTTCCTGCTCTTCTCTGTGCTTTGTTTCTCTGTGTCTATGTGGTGATTCCAACTAAAAATCATTCACCACAAAGACACAGCGAACACTGAGATTACCCAGAGAGGCATCACCGGTCGATCTCGCCCAAAACAATATCCAGCGTTCCAATAATCGCCACTACATCCGCGACCAGGTGGCCCAGACAGAGTTTTTTTAAGGCCTGAAGATTAATCAATGAGGGCGGCCTCACGCGCACGCGCCAGGGTTGCGCAGTTCCATCAGAAACCAGGTAACAGCCAATCTCACCTTTTGGTCCCTCGATCGAGTGGTAGTAATCACCAATCGGCGGTTTAACTATCTTCGGCAACTTCGCATTCACAGGGCCATCGGGTAACTTATCCAACGCCTGAACGATGATGCGCCGCGACTGTCTCATCTCTTCGAGTCGTACGAGATACCGATCGTATGTATCTCCGTTTTCTCCGAGCGGTATATCAAAATCCATTTCAGCATAAGCGGCGTAGGGTCTCGCCTTGCGAATGTCCCAGGCCACCCCGGAGCCGCGCAAAGCCGGACCCGACAATCCGATCGCCACGGCATCTTCTCCAGATATCACGCCGATGCCCACCGTGCGGCTCAACCAGATGCGATTCTCCGACAGCACTGTCTCATACTCATCGAGCCGCTTGGGAAAATTGCTGACGAAGCGGCGCACGTCCGTTTCAAAATCGTCGTAGGCATCGTTGGGCATGCCGCCGACCCGCCAGGCATGGCAGGTCAGACGCGCGCCAAATTGTCTTTCAAAAACCTTCAGAATTTCCTCGCGTTCGCGCAACGCCCATAACAGAACTGTCACCGCGCCGATGTCCAGCGCGTGCGTTGCCAACCACAGCAGATGCGAAGCGATGCGGTTGAGTTCCGTAAGAATAGTTCGCAGGTAGTGAGCGCGCGGCGGTACGGCAAGCGCCATCATCTGTTCGACTGTTTCCACCCAGACCAGGCCATTGGAGACGGCGGCGATGTAGTCAAGACGATCCCAATAAGGAGCGATCATCGTGTACATGCGATTCTCGGCAATCTTCTCCATGCCACGATGGAGATAGCCAATATCGCAATCGAGATCCATCACCGTCTCACCGTCGAGTTTCAGGATCACGCGCAGCACGCCGTGCGTAGAGGGGTGCTGCGGCCCCATGTTGAGTACCATCTCGGGGCTATCGAGCAGCGTCTCTCTAGTTGTGGCGATCTCTACCTGATGCATGTCAGTCGTCAGTCGTCAGTATCAGTCATCAGTCATTGAAGTCATCTGCAACGGGCTACGGACAACTTACTACTGACTATCTCTAAGCCGCGGCCGGTTCAGGTTCAGCCGGAACATAACATCCAGTCACGCTCCATGGCTCAATAATCAATCCGATTTCTCTTGCCAGGCCACCCTCACGCAGCTTTGCGAGTTTGGTAATGATTGCCTGTGCAGCGCTGGCCTTATTCCAGACATTTCGCGGTTGCATTGTTTCGGTCAAAACAAAACCCGCCACCTTCGCCGCCTCGGGCGCGTCGAATACCTTTGCTTCGTACTGCGCTGCAATCTCTTTTGGAGTCATCTCAGCTCGTAAATCGTAAATCGTGAATCGTTAATAGTTGAACAGCTTCAGTTTCGCCATCAATCACTGTCCTTACTATTCACCATTTACGATTTACTATTCACTTGTCCTTCGGCATCACTTCCTTACCACTTTGCAGGATCTCGCGCATCATGCGCTCCTGCGGCACAGAGAGTATCTCCAGGCCATATGCCCTTCTTTGCTCCAACTGTTCGCGTTGCACCTCGGTCATCTCAGGCAAATGTTTTTTCGTCCACTGATTTTCGACAAACTCCAGAGGATAATCTTTCCTCAGCGGATGCCCTTCCCAATCAGGCGGCAACAATATCCGGCGCAGGTCGGGATGGCCGCTGAAGTTAACGCCGAATAGATCGTAGACCTCGCGCTCCATCCAGTTCGCGCTGGGCCAAACACCGGTTACACTATCCACGCTTTCGCTCTCAGCTATTCCGACCTTCAACCGTACGCGTTCGTTCCGCGGAATCGAGTAGAGATTATAGACAATCTCCAACGGCCGCCCAGGACCCAAGGGATAATGAACGCAGGTCAAATCCGACAGATAGTTAAATTGCGCGTCGGGTTCGTCTTTCAGGAAGTTGCAAACTTCAACGATCCGATCCGGTTCAATGCGAATAGAGATCTGACCAATAAACTCCGTCGCCTCAAGTACCGCCCCAGCAAATTTGGCCTTCAATTTTCTGACCAAACTATTATCGGAAGCATCAACGGGCTTCGCAGCTTCTTCCTTCTTCTTGACGGGAGCTTTAGGAGCGCCAGGCGCGACGGGAGTTGGCGCTGCCGCCTGAGGACTTGTGGCCTTCTCGCCCAGCGATTCCTTGACGGCGGCCACTCGAGACTTGGCCTGCTCGACCATCGCGGCTTTTTCCGCATCCGCGCCTGCCACCTCGCCCGCATCGGGAATAGCAGACACGGGCGGCGTGCCGGCGGCATCGACAGGAACTACAACACCAGGGGCTTTTGAGGTTGGTTCGTCCGGCTTGTCATTATCCTCTGCCATGAGTTTCCACTCCCATAATCACACTCTGACGAAAAGTGCGATCGCGTTTAGTCGTTTGATCGCGCTAATAGTTTAGGCGCAGTGTTAATGCTATTACAAAAGGTCGGCAGAAATCGATTTAAGCATGGCGTTAATTTACTGTCAACAAGCTGTATCCGCCTGCTTTTAGTAACGCAAACTGTTATTTTGCTCGCCAGAATCGTGACCACTATGTGTGATTTAATTTCGTATCGCCCACGCAAACTAAACAGTTTTGCGTTGCTGGCCAGCTTGACGATGCAAGTCGTCAAACCCTATCATGGTTTGTTTGAAATTTACGGTATTTAGTTGTCTATAGTGAGGTTCAGGAGAATAATGAAACCAGGAATACATCCGGAATACAACGAGATCACAGTGAGTTGCGCGTGTGGCGAGACTTTTAAAACTCGCTCAACCAGGAAGGGCGACCTGCACGTTGAAATCTGCTCGGCTTGCCATCCATTTTTCACGGGCAAACAGAAGCTGGTTGACACAGCGGGACGCGTGGATCGCTTCAATAAACGGTACGGCAAGAAGACTCCCGTCGAAAACACCGCCACGACTCAGTAAATTTGACAGACCCCCCTGTCTGTCCTGTTCCCAGCTGTTTCAGCAGGTAAGGATGAGAGAGCAGTTGATTTCAAAACGCCATTAGCAAGACTTCAGAAACAAACGCCGGCTCCGATTGAGAGTTCCAGCTTTAGCGTGCGCCTTCTAAAGCAACAACCTAAAGGTTGAACTCTAAACAAGCCGGCGTTAGTGTTTTAATAGCAGGACAGGAAGAAACATTGAGCACAAACGAAAGAGATTTAATAGTAGGCGGACAGGCTGTCATTGAAGGCGTGATGATGCGGACGCCGAATGCCTATGCCGTTGCAGTGCGCAAGGCAGACGGCACAATTGTGAATATAGCGGCTCGGCTACCAAAATGGAGCGACAAATATCCGCTGCTCAAGCTGCCTGTGCTGCGCGGCAGTGCAGTGCTGGTGCAGTCGATGGGTCTGGGCATCAAGGCGCTGAACTATTCCGCTAACGAAGCTTTCGGCGATGTTCAGGAAGCTCAGTCGAAAGAAGTAAGTGTTGCCCTTACCCCGGCGGTAATCGAAGGCGAGGGCGACTTTGCCGGATTGACTGGCGCGGTCCCCGGTCTTTTTCCGGTGCCAACGCAGAAACGTGCCAAAGATGAAATGAAAAAGGGCGGAACGGCAGCGGCAGCGGGGTCGATAATCTTTGCGATGATTTTCAATGTCCTGCTGTTTGTCGCGGCTCCGCTGCTCTTGACGAATGCATTATTCATCGGCGCTGGGTGGGCTCCCTTACCATCATCGGTTGCAGTTGCAACGAGTCAGCAAACGACCGGCGCTGGCGCTGTTTCGAATGTGAACAATGGATCGAATGCGGACAATCTTAGCTCAAGTTCCAGCGACGCGTGGTACGAGCGGGGCTGGCGCACAGTCAAGAGTTACCTCCATCCGGTTCGCCCATCAGTGGCTTTTAACCTGATTGATGGCCTGATCCGCATGACTTTTTTTCTGATCATGATATTCAGTTTCTCCCTGCTGAAAGACATCAGGCGCGTCTTTGAATATCACGGCGCCGAACATAAGACGGTATTCACGTGGGAAGCGGGTCTGCCCTTGACGGTCGAAAACGCGCGACCGCAACCGCGCCAGCATCCGCGTTGCGGCACGAGTTTCCTGATGGTGGTTATGCTCGTTTCGATTGCGCTCTTCTCCGTCATTAAGTTTGACTCGCTCGTTTATAACTTCCTGGTGCGTCTGGCGCTTGTCCCCCTTGTCGCCGGCCTCTCGTATGAAATTATTCGCCTGTCAGCCAAAAAGGAGAGCGGTTGGTTTTTCAAAATGATCACGCGCCCGGGTGTGTGGCTGCAAAACATCACCACCCAGGAGCCCGATGATCAGCAACTTGAAGTGGCGATCGAAGCTTTGAAAGAGTCACTGAAGCTCGAACCGCAAACTGGAGAAGCAGCACTGGCCCCGTTGTCGTGAGGAGAAGTAAAGAGTACAGCCTTTATATTGCTGCACGCTAAAGCGTGAACTCTGAACAAGAAGCTATGTTAGAGAGACTTGAACAAATCGAAGCGCGTTACGAAGAACTCGCGAACGAGCTTTCCGCCCCGGAGTTGCTCGCCGACCAGACTGCTTACACTAAAGCAGCCAGGCAACACAGAACTCTCGGCGAGATAGTGGAAAAGTATCGGACCTGGAAAACTCTGAAAGCAGAGTTGTCAGGAGCGCAGGAGCTTGCCGACAGCGCAGACGATGAAGAGTTGCGCGAGATGGCCCGGCTGGAAGTTGAAACGCTGCAAAAGAAGCTCGAGACAACCGATACCGAGTTAAAATTATTGCTGGTCCCATCTGATCCCAACGACGAAAAGAATGTGATTGTGGAGATTCGCGCCGGCACAGGTGGCGACGAAGCGACACTATTCGCTGCCGAAATGCTCAGAATGTACAGCCGTTATGCGGAGAAGCAAGGTTGGCGTTTTGAAGTGCTCGAAGCATCGGAGTCGGGAATCGGCGGCTTCAAGGAAGCAATTATCTTGATCGAAGGCGACAAGGTTTATTCGAAGATGAAGCACGAATCGGGCGTGCATCGTGTGCAGCGCGTGCCCCAGACGGAAGCCAGCGGACGAATTCACACCTCCGCGATCACGGTCGCCGTACTGCCGGAGGCCGAAGAAGTTGACGTCAGGATCGATCCGAAGGATCTGCGTATCGACACGTTCTGTTCTTCAGGTCCGGGCGGCCAGTCGGTTAACACCACTTACTCCGCGGTGCGCATCACCCACCTGCCCACAAACGTAGTTGTTTCCATGCAGGACGAAAAGTCGCAGATCAAAAACCGCGAAAAGGCGATGCGTGTTTTGCGCGCGCGTTTGCAGGAGCTGGAGGAACAAAAGCAGCACGAGGCGGTCGCCAGCGAGCGCCGTTCGATGGTTGGCTCCGGCGACCGCTCGGAAAAGATCCGCACGTATAACTTTAAAGAGAATCGCGTCACCGACCATCGCAT
>DASWDX010000014.1:0-9225 GCA_036395055.1 Pyrinomonadaceae bacterium
GCCCAGAAGGCACTCGTAAGCGCCGGGGCGGAGAGCATCGACGAAGCTCGTGAAAATTGGTGGATCGGACTGCGCGATGCAGAAGCGGCGCATTACGAGACTGGCAGGAGGAGTTTTGAAACTGATGAAGCCAGTTATCGCCGTGGGTTTGAAGCGGCATTGAGAGCAAGGCCGAAAGCCGGCGAGGAAGGGAAGAAGTTGTCCTCTGCCGATGAGTCGGATGAAGCCTTTCGGTGTGGTTATGAACGCGGGTGCAGTTATCAAAAGAGCATGCAGGAGCGACACAAGGTTTGAAAGACTTGCTCCTGAACCTGGTAGTGCTGATCGGTATTCTGGGCTTGAGTGCGATCATCACTGCCTGGTTTGCACGCACGATGTATATTCGTTGTCTGGATTGTGGCACCCTTAACGCGAAGCGCCGTGCGCACTGTCGTTCATGTCAGAAAGTACTGCGCCAATAAGTGGAACCTGCATTTTTGTCTATTCCATGATTGAGCTTGACCTGCGACCCAACACACAGGGCAGGAATGCCTCCGCGCGAGCGAGGCTGGAATTTTTTTACCAGCGCTCGCCGTATTCGGACAATCAGATGAACCTCTATCCAGTCGGCCGCATAATCACGCCGCTCAATCAATAGTTTTGAGTTTCGAGTTTCGAGTCGATCTTCGGGCGAAAGTCGAAGCTTCCCATCGAGCGTCAACACGCGAAACTCAAGCTCCAAACTTGAAACTCGGAACTCCGAACCCGGAACTCGAAACTTTTTACAGTCAATGAGCCAGCGCGTCCGGGTGTTCTGAAACTTCCTCCACTGCACGGCTGTAACTCCGAATTGTTACCACCGCAACACCTGCGAAGATCAGAGCACAAGCGACGATTGTTCTGGAGTTCCAGCTTTCACCAAGACGGCCAGCGTGAATACCGGAATGGTGGTAGAGAGCAGCGTGGCATTGATAACAGTTGTCAAAGACAGGCCTTTAACGAATAGAAGTTGGTTGATTACAACGCCAAGCAAGCTACAGAGGGTAAGCCATGCCAGTACTCGCTTCGGCAATTGCCACAGCTCTCGGAGCTTTCGTTGTAATAATGTGAAGACAAGCGCAGCGCCGCAGATGCGAAAACCAACCAGACTGACACTCGACATCGATCTCAGTGCAATCTTGCCGAAGATGGGCCAGGTGCCAAACAAGATCTGAACAATGATGAGTGCCAGGTGCGGGCCGGCAGAATGATCTCTAATCGAATAACGCAAACTCATGGGAAGGGAATTGTACGGGCGCGAAGAGGATGATCAAAAAGGAGACATTGCGAGAGGCATAAAGAGGGCTTTGGAAATGTCGTCCAGTCTGAGCAAGATCTGAGTGCTACCACTTCGGCTCTTCTAAACTATTCCCGATTTCTCATCTGTGTGATGGGAAGACTATCAGTCGGGACAAAGCCAATTCTCCGCATTAGATCGAGGAAGCGAGCGTCCTTTCGAAGCGGGTCGAGTCGCGGATCCACGTTGGTATAAATTATCCACTCGGCGCCTTCGTCGTACGCCTTCTCGAGATACCGAAACGCTTCTTCGATTCCGCCTAGCGCCGTGTGTATCAAGGCTATGTCATAAGGTGAGACATAACGCTCTTTCGATAGTTCGATCAGTTGAGCAAGCACTTCCAACGCGGCGACTGTGTTGCCCGACACGGCATAGGTATGACCGAGCGCTGCAAGAGCGTCGATGCTTTCACCAGCGATTTGTCTGGCCTTGACAAATTCATGTTCGGCTTCACTGAACATGCCACTCTGTTCATACGCGCGGCCCAGATTGATGCGACTGGCAAGAAAATTAGGTTCCATTTCGAGGATGTTGCGAAACTGGGGAATAGCTTCGCCGCAGCGCCGCGCAAAGTACAAAAACTCGCCCACGCTGTCGGCTATTGGCAGCGACAACGGATCAAGCTTGAGGGCAAACTTTATCTCTTCCAGGGCTTCTTCGAACCGGCGGTGGAAGGCCATGTAATAGGAATACCAATGATGTGCAGTTGCGTAATTAGGATTGAGCTCGATCGCACGCTTGAAGTCTTTCTCCGCATTGGCCCAACGAAGCTGATGCATATCGAGATGTCCCAGGGAAGCGTGGACGTCCGCGAGCGATTTGTCGATCCTTAAAGCTTGCACTGCCGACGCTCGGGCGCGTGCGAAAGCCTCTCTGGGCAGCATTGCGGTAACTCCAACATCTCCAAGTTTAGTGTAGCAGTCGGCCACACCGGCATATGGCAATGCGTAATTCGGGTCGATCTCAATCGCTTGATTAAAGCACTCAATGGCTCTGTTCAGTGCTTCTTCGGTCCTCTTGTTCCAGTAATAGCGGCCCTTCAAATAGAGATGATGAGCTGCGGTGTCTTCTGTGTATCTCCTTTTAAGTCGTTCTCTATCGTCGCCCGTTAGTTTCAGCGCCAACGCCGCCGTTACTTTCTCAGATATCAAATCTTCGACTGCGAATATGTCCGTAAATTCTTCATCGAATTTCCCTGTCCACAGCGAACGGCCGTCCTCTACTTTCACCAGCCGAACGGTAATGCGAATCCTGTCGCCCAGCTTCTGAATGTTTCCCTCGAGCACAGATTCAACTGCCAGCTCTCGACCTGCAGTTGCCGAATCCTGCTCAAGATCGATGTATTTGCGAACTGAGCTTGTCGGTCTCACGATAATTTGACTGAGGTCACTTAGTTTTGTTATCAGCGCATCGGCGATTCCCAGCTCCAGGATTTCATCGCGACCTGCTGTGCTTAGGGGCCGGAAAGGCAACACTGCCATAGCCGTAGGGCTGTGCTGAGCGATCGCCTTCGTTTCAACTTCACGCTCATAACCATCCTCGGCTGGTTCCTGATCGGGTTCTGGCGACACTAATCCCACCTGCTTTAACAAGTCCTCAAATCTCTGGTCCGAGCGCAGGCTGTCGAACATTGGCTCGACCTTCAGCGTGAACAGGTCAACCGCGTGCTTTTGAAAGGCTTGTTCGAGCCATTCGAACGCCTGATCTTTTTCTCCGAGTCCGGCGTGAACGATGGCAAGGTGATATGGCGGGACGTAGCCGCGCTTCAATTGTTGGTTGAGTTCGTGGAGAATCTTTAGCGCGTCATCTGTCTGGCCCGCTACGGCGTAAGCGAATCCGAGGAATGACAACGCCTCTGTGTTGCCCCCCGACAGCTCACCCGCTTTTCTTAGCTCGCTAATAGCATCCTGATGGATTCCTAATTGGGTGTAGGACCTTCCCAGATTGATATGCGAAAGCCAAAAGTTCGGATCCATCTCGAGCGTCCCGGCTTCCTGTTTGATCGCCTCATGGTACTCGCGCGCATAGTAGAGAGCGCGTCCTAAGTCCGCGCTGATTATGAGCGAAAGAGGATCGAGCCCACCCGCCAGTTTTAGTTCCGCAATACTCTCATCACACCGTCCCATTGCTGTTAAGTGCTCGGAATACCAGTGGTGCGCCGAAGCGTAGCCTGGATTCAGCTCGATGGCCCTTTTGAGTTCTTTCTCGCCGTTGCGCCATTCCCAGTTATGGAGCATCGCGTGACCAAGGGAGGCGTGAGCTTCAGCGAAGTCCTCATCTATCTTTAGAGCCATCGAAGCTGCCGCTTTTGCTTTCGCGAATCCCTCCTCAGGTGAGATGGCTTCGCGCACGACTAAAAGCGTGTAAGAGTCGCACAAACCGGCATAAGCCGAAGCGTAACCCGGGTCTCGATCAATCGCCTGCTTGAAGTATTCCACACCTTTGTTGAGCGATTCAGTGGTTCGTTTGTTCCAGTGGTAGCGACCTTTGAGATAAGCCTGGTATGCCTCTACCTTGCTGGTATGGCGCTTTCCAAGTCGAGCCTTCTGCTTGTGATTCAACTTCAGCCGCAGCTTCTCGGTGATTTCCCTTGCTATCTCTTCCTGCACTTCGAAGATATCTGACAGATTGCGGTTGTAATGTTCGCCCCAGAGCTGCGAGTCATTGGCGACATCTATCAGCTCAGCACTGATGATCAATCTATCAGCTATCTGACGAACTCTGCCTGTGAGCACTGCCTGGACGTTAAGCAGTCGGCCAACCTCTTGCGGATCGATTTCCTGACCCTTGTAGCGAAAGACCGTGCTGCGCGCCACCACGCGCAATTTGGGAAATTGAGAAAGCATATTGATGATGCTTTCGGTGATGCCGTCGCTGAAATAATCCAGGTCTGGATCCTCGACGGTATTAGTTAGCGGCAGAATCGCCAGCGAGGTGATGGCTCTACGTGATGACTGTCGGCGCGACGGGGGCTGGCGCAACGATCGAGCGGCACTAGCAGATGGCTTAATGGAGTGAGAGACTTCGGCTGGCTCTGAATGGCTTGCCAGGCCAATTTTTCGTAGCAGGTCTGTGAATCGCGGGTCTGAGCGCAGGCTATCGAACCTTGGCTCTACGTTCAGGTGGATCATCATGCCATCGCGCCACTCATAGCCCTTTTCCAGGCATTCAAACGCCCGGTCATCTTCGCCAAGCCCGGCGTAGATTAATGCTATATCGTATTGCCAGGAATGATGGTGCTCCATTCCTGCCTCCAACTTGTCGACTATCCGTCGCGCCTCTTCTCTTCTGCCCGCCACGGCCAGGACTCGGCCAAGCGCAGCTAACATTTCTATGTTGTGTTGTGAGAGTTCCACTGCTCTCTGGAGCGCTGCGATCGCCTCTTCGAACATCCCCTTTTGCTCGTAAGCCTGCCCGAGCCTGTAGTGCGCCCAAAAGAAGTTGTGGTCCATTTCAAGGGTCTTTTGGCATTGGTCTATCGCCTGGTCGTAACGGCGCGCGAAGAACAGTTCGTTTGCCACATTCGTGCTGAAGTTCAGCGACAGCGGATCCAGTTCCTGCGCCCTTTTCTGCACACTGATGGCCTGTTCCACGCGCCCCATGGCCAGTAAATATTCGGCATAAAAATTTTGCGCGTCGGCATCATTGGGATTTAGCTCAACCGCGCGCTTGAATTCTCTTTCAGCCTTCTCCCATTCCCAGTTGTGCAGCAGGCAATGAGCCAACGACGTATGAGCTTCGGCGAGTGTATCGTCTATCTCTAATGCCTTCATTGCAGCCGCTTTCGCTTTAGGGATGCCCTCCTCCGAAGGTAGCCCGTACCGGACTACCAGGATCGTGTAGCAGTCAGACATACCGGCATAAGCTGCCGCGTAGGCCGGATCTTCGTCTATTGCGCGCTGAAAGTGCTCGATGCCCTTCTTGAGTCCCTCTTCACTTCGCTTATTCCAGAAGTAACGGCCTCTGAGGTAAGCGTGGTAAGCCTCGACGTTACCAGGGTAGTGCTTGATAAGTTGGTTTCTCTCTTCGGTAGTTAATCTGACAAGCAGTTTCTCGGATATCGCACGAGAGATCTTCGCCTCGATACCAAGTATGTCTGACGGCTCACAACTGTAGCTCTCGCCCCACAGATGCGATCCATCCATTGCGTTTACCAGTTCTGTCTTTATGACCAGGCGCTCGCCTGTTTGTACCACTCTTCCGGTCAATACCGCGTCCACGCCAAGATCTCTGCCGAGCTCCCGTGGATCAACCTCCCTACCCTTGTAACGAGACACTGTGCTCCATGCCATCACTCGCAGTTCTGCTAACTGCGAGAGGGACCGGATCATGCTTTCAGTAATGCCGTCGCTGAAATATTCCCGGCCAGGATCAGCGGAGCTATTAGCAAACGGCAGGATCACGAGTGAGTCTATTACCTTGTGCGACTGCGCAACCTGCAACCCCTGCTGTGCACGGTTATCTTTAGAGGATACAAACCCTGGACTCCGGCGAATTTCGGCGCTCCCTGGCACGCTATCGATTGAACGTGCCAACTCTTTCTCAAACTCTAACTTGCGCTTGAGGTTCTTTAGATCAGTCAGCAACTCTTTGACCGTTTGATAGCGCTCCTCACGGTCTTTGCGCAGGGCTTTCTTTACGATCCATTCCAGCTCCGTCGGTACTTCGGGCGCGTACCTTGCCAGAATAGTTGGCTCTCGCTCCAGTATCGCAGCGATCACATCACTGCTTGTTGCGCCCTCGAATGGCACCCGACCGCCGATCATTTCGTAGAGTGCTATCCCTAAACTCCAAATGTCGGTTCGAGCATCAACCGGAAGTCCCCGTGCCTGCTCCGGCGACATGTAATGAGCGGTGCCCATCACCATTCCCTGTCTCGTATTGACCAGTGTCGCCACTTCCAGCTCGCCTGACTCTGCCTCCATTAACTTAGCCAGCCCGAAGTCCAGAACTTTGACGATGCCGTCGGCACGCATCATGACGTTGTCGGGTTTGATGTCGCGATGAACGATGGCCGCAGCATGTGCAGCGGATAAAGCGGAAGCGATTTGGATAGCAATGTCGAGCGCTTCAGAAATTGTGATCGGCGCCTTTGAAAGATGCCGGCGCAACGTCTCGCCTTCAATCAGTTCCGTCACGATAAAATGGCTGGAACCAACTTGTCCGATCTCGTAGATGGTCAGAATGCTGGGGTGGTTTAAAGCCGACGCAGCGCGGGCCTCCTGCTGAAAACGACGCACGCGTTCCTCATCCATGGTGAAATGGGCCAGCAGGACTTTAAGGGCCACCTTGCGACCGAGACGCGTGTCTTCGGCGAGGTAGACTTCCCCCATTCCGCCAGCCCCGAGCCGCCCGGTGACTCGATAATGCCCGAGGTCGCTTCCAACTATGGACTGAGTTTCGCCCAACGATTCGGCCATCAATTCAAACGCCGGCGATTCAATGAAGCCCCCTGCCTGCTCGTGAGAAGCGATCAGAGATTGGACGTGGTTCTGTAACGACGGATCATCGGCGCAGGCTTCCTTGAGGAAGGCTGCTCGCTCCTCGGGGTCCCGCGCAAGCGCTGACTCCAGGAGAGACTTGATGCGCTGCCAACGTTCGGGGGTCATGGCATTTACCTATTGGCCAATTCCTGATAGAGCCACGCCTTAGCGCTGACCCACTCACGCTTGATAGTAGCGGGCGAGAGACTTAGTGCCTCAGCGGTCTCTTCGATAGTCAACCCACCGAAAAACCTGAGTTCAACGATACGGCTTTGCTGCGGATCAAAACCCGCCAACTGTTTCAGCGCCTCATCGAGGGCAACTACATCCGCCGCTCGCTCCTGCGAGACAACCAATGCTTCATCAAGCTCTATTCTGCGCGCGCCGCCACCGCGCTTTGCGTAGGCGAGACTGCGCGCATGATCAACCAGAATGCACCGCATTAACTGCGCAGAGATAGCAAAGAAGTGTGCGCGGTTCTGCCAGTGAACATTCTCGCGATCAACCAGACGGAGGTAGGCTTCATTGACCAGTGCCGTTGTTTGTAGCGTGTGATTGGGACGCTCGCGACTCAGGTAGCGATGCGCTAGGCGATGTAGTTCCTCGTAGACCAAAGGCATCAACTTATCGAGTGCCGCTTTGTTGCCGTTGCTCCACTCGATGAGTAGTTGCGTAACCTGGTGTGTCGAGGGTTGAGCCATCCAAGAAACCACACTAATTTACTAAGAGTTCGGCAAATTCTACCACCTTTTAGCAGCACCCCACCCGGCCTCAAGAAAAAGCTTCATCGCCTGAGCTGTTTCGAGCCAAATTCCCGCTTAAGGCGATGAAGGCCAGAAACGCGCAACAACCGAAGGGGACGAATAATGACCAACTACATGTTTATCGAATCAAGAGACCCATTTGAGTCGCGTGACACGCGGTTCGTCGAGGAGACGGCCACCGCGCTGAAGCAGCGTGGCAACGAGGTCACGGTCTTTCTCGTACAGAACGGCGTTCTCGCAACACGCCGGAATGCACGCGACGCTTATCTCGCTCGATTGACGCAGGCTGGCATCAAGCTCCTGGCCGACGATTTCTCGCTATGCGAGCGAGGAATTCAATCGGCAGAACTCCATCCCGGCGTTCGAGCGTCAAGCATAGAGGAGCTGGTAGACGCCCTGCTTCAGGAAAATACCAAAGCCATCTGGCACTAATGGAGACGCGATGATAAGGGCGCTCAACTGCGATGCGCGTTTTCAAAGTTCTGGTTTTATTAAAAAGCATATGCCCCTGGTATGAGTTTTCCTGCTTCGACGGCGCCTCACGGGAGGTGACTCGCTGTCATCTAACTGGTATGTCAACCTCGTCGTCGGCAGACCATGTTTAATCAATCGTCATCCCGACTTTTTGGGACGAATTCAACAGGAGGTCAACAATGACAAGCTAAACCGAGTACAAAGGCCGGCAATGATCGAAACATTGATAGATGCTTTGCTTGAGGAAAATACCAAAGCCACCAGGCACTGATGGAGGCAGCAATGACAAAGAAACTGACACTGGCTCTGATGGATCCGCCATACGAGTCGGCCAATTCGACCACGGCTCTAAGAATTATCTCCGCCGCGCTACAGAAAGGAATTCACGTCAACGTGTTTGCCTACGAAGGCGCCGTCTGTTTGCCACTGAAAGATCAGGCGCCACATGCGAATCCGGTGAAGGGCACAACCGTTGAGGAGGAAGAACACCCGACAACGAAAGCATTCGTGAGCTCGCTGTTGGAGATCGGCAACGGCAACCCACTGCTGACCTGGGTTAACTGCGGGCTATGCGTTGACGAGCGCGGCGCCGGAAGTGTTGTCGATGGTGTGAAGCGTGGCAGCCCGGCAGACTTCTTGAAGATGGCCCAGGAATCGACTAACACACTGGTCATTCCGACGAAGTGAATAATTGCCGGACAAACTCTGGTTTCTTGGCTTAAGGTTTAGAAGCAAAGGACTACCCCCTGATCGGCGTTTGCCCGACTGAACAGATCCGCAAGGGTTATCGACCGACTGAGGTTTCTCCAACAACCCGAGGACAGCCATGAAAATTCTGAACATTGTGGAAACAGCTTATCGCGCCACCCTCGAAGAGCAGGATGACACCATCCTTTGGCTAAGCGGCGCTTTGAAAAATGCCGGCGCTGAAGTGGACGTGGTGCTGCGGGGCAATGCGGTGAACTACCTGGCGGCGCAAGAATGTCCAGCGTTCAAGATTGGCAGCATTGGCGTCAATCACCCCGCACGACCAAACGAAGATCTCGGCAGGTTGCTCAGCAAAGGCGTGAAGATCTTCGCGCTCGCCGACGATCTTGAAGAGCGGGGAATCAACCACGGCAACTATGTCAGTGGCGTCCAGATGATCCGCGGTAGTGATTTCGTTGGTCTGATGGATACCTACGAACAG
>DASWDX010000015.1:0-5584 GCA_036395055.1 Pyrinomonadaceae bacterium
GGCTGAGATGACCTTCATGGAGCGCGCCCATTGTTGGCACCAGCCCAATGGTTCGATCCTGGTCGCGGCGAATTTTGCGCGCGACGGAACTCATGCGCTGGCGGCGATTAATGATCTCCATAACTGGTTAATAGTGAATCGTAAATCGTGAATAGTTAAGTACTAGTGTTGTAAGCGGTAATCCTCTCGAAGCGTACGGCGGAGTAGTTTGCAAGTTAGCAGGATGGCCTTCAATGATTCTGCAAACACGAGAAAGCTTTTTCGATTTACTATTCACGATTTACTATTGACGATTTACGATTTACTCTCTTTGCCAATTTTGAGTTCTTCCGCAGCTTCCGCGGGCAACGCATACGATTCAGCCTCTGACGGGTATGTTCCATTGCGCACGTCATCAGCATAACGCGTGACGGCTTCTGTCATCACCTCATGCAGGTTCGCATAAGGCCGCACGAACCGCGCAAGTTTTCCAAACGACAATCCCAGCATGTCGTGTAGCACCAGGACTTGAATGTCACAACCGGCGCCCGCGCCAATGCCAATCGTGGGAATGCTGATGCTTTCGGTAATCAAGCTTGCGATCTCGCGCGGCACAACCTCCAGCACGATCGCGAAGACCCCCGCATCTTCCAACGCGCGGGCATCATCAAGCAACTGGCGCGCGGCAGCCGCGGTCTTTCCCTGCACGCGATAAGCGCCGAGCTTGTTGATCGACTGCGGCGTCAGCCCGATGTGACCCATCACCGCGATCTCTTCATCAACCAGACGTTTTACGAGTTGGACACGTTTGTGACCGCCTTCGAGCTTCACTGCTTCAGCGCCGCCCTCTTTTACGAGTCGCAATGCATTTCTTACAGCATCGTCAGCACCCGTATGAAACGAACCGTAAGGCATGTCGGCAACCAGGAGAGCACGCTGCACCGCCCGCCGCACGGCTTTGAGGTGGATCAGTATCTCTTCGAGTGTTACGGGAACCGTATTGCCGTACCCCAAAACCACATTGCCGAGGCTGTCTCCGACGAGAATTATGTCGATGCCGGCTTCGTCAACAATCCGGGCAGTGGGGAAGTCATATGCGGTCAAACAAACCAATCGCTCCCCGCGCTGTTTGCTTGCCTTCAGCGATGGCGCGTTAACTTTCTCGGGACGCTCAGGCTTGAGATAAGGCATATTTCAGCTCTCTGGCCACGCTCGGGCGGCCAACCTTAACTGCCAATTATCGGCCAGGTTCGGAAATATTAAGGGGTGTTCGCAAGTGAGTCCATTATAACGGCAAAATGAAAAAAAGGGGAAAAAGGACAGTGGTGTAACGCAAACCATTAGTTTGCGACTAGTTAGCGTTCCTCCAACTGAGCGCTCAGCGATACGCGCAAACTAACAGTTTGCATTACTGAGTGCTGTGCCATGGCTTTACTTCGGAATCGTCCTCGAGCGATACGAGTAGTTCGCTGATTGTCTTATTGAGTGTGGGATGAACCAGCTGGGGAGCGAGTTCGGCAAGGGGCTCGAGGACAAACCGGCGATGGTGCAATCGCGGATGAGGCAATGTGAGAAACTGCGTGTTGCGCGTCTCGCAATTATAAAGAAGAAGATCGAGATCGATTACGCGCGGGCCTTTTGTTAAGTTGCGCATCCGTCCGAGTGAATGCTCCACTTGTAGCAGTCGCGCCATTATTTCTTCGGGAGCGGGAAGTGTGTTCGCTTTTCCTTGCAGCTCCGCAACCATATTGAGAAAGGCTGATTGTGCGAAAGTTTCCACCGGCTCGGTTTCATAGACTTGCGAGAGCCGACCGACCTCGAGGCCAGCGTCCAGTATTCCGCGAATTCCCAGCAAAAGATTTCCAGCGCGGTCGCCCAGATTTGAACCGAGGCCGATATAGACAATCCCAGTGTTTGAGGCTACGTGCATAGGTGCGTTCAGATCTTTGTGCTTTGTTCTTTGTACTTCGTTCACCGTTGGGGGAACTTAGTTGGCTGATACGTGCTTACTAGCGATTCCATTCTATACTGTTGGACGCGAACAAAGCACAAAGCACTAAGAACCAGGCATAGAAGATCAAACTACAGTCTTGTCTCAACTCTGCACACTCATCTGGCTTAAGTGGACGCTGTTCCGGCATTCACTCCGGTCGTCAAAGGCCGTCGCAAACCGCATCGCGACCATACTGGCAATGTTAATTGCCCTTGCGGTAGCCCTCTTAATTGCGCTGGGCCTCGGAGTTGCGGCGTATGCTTTGACCTCTCCTGAACTGGGCCTGCAAAACGTTCCACCAGGGACCAGGGGCGGCGAGCGACTTATTCCTTCGGTTGAGTTTATTTTCTTCTCAATTTTCGCATTACTCTATTTGCTTTGGGCGACATTACCGCTAAGCATCGGCAGTAGCCGACAGTTTGATCCGGGAAACCTTCTCCTTTATCCGATTAGTTTGCGCAAACTGTTCGTAGTAGATTTCGTCAGCGAAATCGCAAGCCTGCAATCCGTGTTTGCTGTTCCGGCGATCATCGCCATTGGCATAGGCTCGGGATTAGCCCAGCGCAAACTTGCCGGCGGCCTTCTGATCGCACTCACAGCCGTCCTGTTTGGACTGGCGCTGTCAAAGTGGATCTCAAACTCCATAGGCTCATTGATTCGCAAGAAACGCACGCGCGGCGAAACCCTGCTGGCATTGATCGGCGTGGTCGCGGGACTTGGTGGCGCTTTGTTTGGTCAGATTGCGCCCGTGCTTTTCCGCCATGCGGACTCAGTCTCGGCTTTGCGCTGGACGCCGCCAGGAGCGATTGCTTACGCGCTGAGCTACGGTCTACGTGCCGGCCATGCAGCGGGATACACGCTGGCATTGGCAATTCTCAGCGCGTACACGTTCGTCCTCATTCTCATCACATTTTGGTTGGCACGTCGTAGCATTGTTGGAGGCGGAAAGACCCGCAGCATCCGCCGCGTTCGTACCGCAGTTCAAAATGAAAACTTCACAGGCTGGGAACTTCCACTAATGTTGCCGGCACTCTCTGCTATGGTCGAGAAGGAATTGCGCTATCTGGCACGCAATGCTCAGGTGCGGATGATGGCCCTCATGCCGCTGATCCTCATCGTGGTGAGAATTATGAACCGGAGGCGTTTCGATCGGGTTGACTCAGGAAGCGGCACTTTTACTGCCGAGTTTTTGAAGTACGGTGAAGGCTTGATGGCTACCGCCGGCATGATCTACGTCTTCCTGATTCTCTCCGGACTATTCTGCAATCAATTCGCTTTTGAACAAGGCGGCATGCGCACGCTGATCCTTTCGCCTGTCGATCGCAAGCTCATTTTGCTCGGGAAGAACATTGCCTTTTCAACGTTGGCCCTTATCTTTTCATCGGTTCTGCTGATCATTAATGAGCTGGTGTTTCGAGACCTCACGCTCGGAGCGTTGCTTTTTGTTTCCCTGACCTTTCTCAACTTCACCGCGTTCATGTCAATCATCGGAAACTGGCTTTCGGTCCGTTTCCCCAAGCGTATGAAGTTTGGCAAGCGGCTTAATGTTTCCGGCGTGGTAGGACTGCTGCTGATACCGATGACTGTCGTTCTGGCACTTCCGCCGCTGGCAGCCACGGCGGTAGGTTATGTCGCGCAGAGTTTGCCCGTTGAGTATGCTACACTCGCCCTTCTGGCAATTCTTTCAATCGGCTTCTATCTACTGACAATTGGCACTCAGGGTGAATCTTTGCAGAGTAGGGAACTGGAAATACTTGAAGCCGTGAACGACCCAGGCATGAGCGGTGAATGAGTCGGTAAGCCCAGGCGTCTTAAAAGAACTCCAGCGATGTCTTGCGGTTTAGGCATCCGGGCGGGCAGATTTAGCGGCCCCGTCAATACACAAATGGCTCGCAGAAGATTTCGCAGTAACCAGCGACACGAACCCTCCACGGAGCGTTCCTTTCAGGAATACTATCTATCAACTCCGGCACCGCAAACCTCCAGAACTGAACTGCTGCGATTGATTCGCGGCGGCGAAGACACGTTTCTTGAGCTGAAGGTAAAGCTCTCTAACTCCGAAAGAATTGCCCAGGAAATCGTCGCCCTCGCCAATACCGGCGGCGGTGTGATTGTTTTCGGGGTCAATGACCAAATGCGCATCGAAGGCGTAGACAATCCCGAGACTGTGCAGGAAGAATTGACGCGAATTTGCCGCGAAGATATCGATCCGCCACTGGTTCCCTTCATCGACCGCATAGCTTTCGACAACGGCCGCCGGATTGTAGCTCTCGATATCGAAGGGAAGCGCCGTCCTTATCGCACGCATGATGGACGGTTCTACCTACGCCTCGGTGCGGAAAAGCGAGAGGCAACCCGCGAGGAGTTGTCATCTTTGTTGGATGAAGTTCGCCCGCTGCGTTTTGAAAACATGCCGGCGCTAGGAGCTGCGACCACAGATATCGACGAAGCGCACTTGTGGAGTTTTCTGCGGGAGTTTGAGGGCGATGCCTTTGATAACGCCATTGCCCGAGGCTACCCGACGAGGGATGTGCTCGCGCGCGATCTGCTGCTGGCGATAGAAAAGGGTGACGAGATAGTGCCCACAGTGGCGGGCTTGCTCCTCTTTGGTCGCGATGAACAGGTTCAGGACCTTCTGCCGCGCTCCGCCGTCATTGCAACCAGATTTGCCAGCGACTCGATACAGTCCGCCGTCGTCGAGCGCGTGCGGATTGGGGGAAATCTGTTGACGATTTTTGAGGAAACCCTGCGTTTTGTTACGCGCTACTGCGATTTGTGGGATACGCGCCCACGAACATTTCCCGCCTCGGAAATTGTGGATAGCCCTGTAGCGGCACGCGCAAACTACCATCGCGGCAGTGTGAGCGAGGCAGTCTCGAATCTACTTATCCACCGTGATCTTGCTCTGCGCGATCAGCCGACGCGTTTGAATATTTTCGACCATTCAATTGAGCTCATAAATCCTCGGCGCACGGCGGGCTTTTCGCCGGTGGCCCAAAAAGCAATTCGATATGGAGTGCCGCAGCGCTTGAATCCACAATTGGCGGCAATATTTTCCAGCCCTGCTTATGGACTGAAATTGCCGCAAGGTGGCCTGCCTCTGCTGTTGCGCGCGACTCGTCTGTTTTCAAATCGACGGACGGAGTTGAATGCAATCAACGACGAGTTTCGCCTGCGTATGCACGGAATCTGAGAGGGCAGACGGCAGGAGGCAGGAGCAGGAGGCAGGGGCAGACGGCAGGAGGCAGAAAGCGTAAAATTGCAGCGACCAGCTCCGGAAATCGCTATCTTCTTGCCAGTGCGCTCAGCATGTTCAAGCACTACGACCTCACGGCCGCGCTTTCCTGCCTCAATCGCACAGAAGAGACCTACTGCTCCTCCGCCGATTACAACGACATCTGTCTTCTGCACACTCAAGCGCTTCACCAAAAGGAGGCACAAAAAAGGGCAGCGAACTCCAGGGTTTGCCGCCCCTTTCTTTACTGGACCTGGCTTGTAAGCCCGTCCTCACGGTCGGGCTTAGGGCCTAACGCCTTCCGTTTTCCGCCGACTACTTCGTACTCCCATCAGGCTTTGGCGCGTTGTAAAACTGACGAGCCTGTATGACGTATT
>DASWDX010000016.1:0-3553 GCA_036395055.1 Pyrinomonadaceae bacterium
ATCGCAGCCATCTATGAAGAAGAATGGAATTGCGGCTAAGAAAAGTAAGGGCCACTTGGGAAAGCCACCGCCCGGAACCGTAATTTCGCCGCAGTTGCAAATTGTTCCTTCTACGTCGCCCTGATCGACGATGTCAATACCAGCCGGCTGGTCAGCGCTCACCGCGACCCCAGCTAACAACGTGTCAGGAAGAGCGCCTGACGTGGTGGCATCGAGAATTTCAGCAACGCCCCCTGCGGCTGATTGTTGCGCAGTCGACGCGACTGGCGAAGGTCCATCTGCTTCGTCTACTAAAGAAGTTGATTTTTGGGAAGCACTGCGAAGCCGAAGCTCGGGAGGATTTTGGTAGTTGCTAAGGACCTGAATCACCTCGCTAATTGCTACGGGCGCCGCATGTGTCGGCGCTCCTGACAAAACCAAAATGCTGAGGATCGCAGCAAGAGAGCGATAAGCTCGATTCGTCATCGGTTTGAAATTTCTCCTCGTACCTTCCTTGAATGCAAAAACTGCGGAGTGATTTACACCGTTTAAACTTTTCACCGCCGCGTAGAAGCCTTGAATATCGTGGCCTGCTTGAAAACACCACTGACGGTTTCGCTGGTTGATAAGGAAAGATGCTTAATGAAGAAGGGATTCCAGCATAAGTGAGGTGCGTTGTCTTCTAAACTTAATAAAAAGGAGGTTTGCGCGTGGGCAAACCTCCCTCAATTGCGAACCCCAAATCGAGAGCTCAGTTCTCGAATCTGAGCCTGAAATCACTGACCTCAGTCGGGATCGTGGGCACTTACCGAGTCACTCGCGCTCGCGGCTTCAGCCTTTCGATCCTCATCACGCAAAACTGCTTTTCGCGAAAGCTTGATCTTGTTGCCTTCCTTGCCGATGCATTTGACGAGGATCTGTTGCCCTTCCTTCAACTCATCCCGGACATCCTTCACGCGCCTATCAGCGATCTCGGAGATGTGAAGAAGTCCATCCGTTCCCGGAAAGATCTCAACAAACGCGCCAAAGTCAACGATCCGAGATACCGTACCCAGATAGGTCTGGCCCACTTCGGCTTCGGCAGTGATTCCGCGAATGCGTGCGACCGCGGCTTGGGCTGCCTCACCGCTCGCCGTCGCTATCGAAATCGTGCCATCGTCGGAGACATCAATCTTTGCACCCGTCTCTTCTACCAACGCCCGAATCATCTTGCCGCCTGGTCCGATCACGTCGCGAATCTTATCCGGATTGATTTTGATCTGGATTATGCGCGGCGCGTGGGCCGAGATATCGGGACGCGGCTCAGCGATCGCTTGTTCCATCACGCTCAGGATGTAGAGGCGTCCCTTTCTTGCCTGCTCGAGGGCTTCAGCCATGATCTGCGCATTGATGCCGCCGATCTTGATATCCATCTGCAGAGCCGTGATGCCTTCTTTGGTTCCAGTAACCTTGAAGTCCATATCACCGTAGTGGTCTTCGGCTCCGGCGATGTCCGTTAGAATCGCGTACTTATTACCTTCCATCACCAACCCCATCGCGACACCCGCAACCGGAGCTTTCAAAGGCACGCCTGCATCCATCAATGACAAAATACCACCACAAACGCTAGCCATAGATGACGAACCATTTGACTCGGTAATGTCAGACACGATGCGAATCGTGTATGGAAAAACTGAGTCATCGGGCAGGATCGGCTCGATCGCCCGCCGCGCCAGCGCTCCATGTCCAATCTCGCGCCGGCTCGAAGAGCCAAAGCGACCTACTTCACCGACGGAGTAATGCGGGAAGTTGTAGTGAAGCAGGAACCGGCGCTTCACTTCACCCTTCTCGATATCATCCATAAACTGTTCGTCTTCCTTGGTGCCCAGAGTGGTGGTAACGAGCGCCTGAGTTTCACCGCGAGTGAAAAGCGCGGAGCCGTGGACGCGCGGCAACCAACCAACCTCGCAGCTTATCGGGCGGATTTCAGAGAACCGGCGGCCATCGGGCCTGCGTCGGCTATTGAGAATGTCGTCACGAAAGAGGGTTTCTTTTAGATGATCGAAAACCTTTTTGGCCATCTGTCTCTTTTCCGGTTCGTCTTCCGGATAACGTTCGACGACTTCCTTTTTCAAAGCGTCAACTGCCGCGTAACTATCGCGCTTCTCCTGGCTGGTAGTGTTCATAGCGGCGCGCAAACGGTCGCTATAGTTTCTTTGAATATCTCCCAGCATCTCCTCGTTCAGCACTGGTGGTTCTACTTCACGCTTCTTGATGTCCAGCGCTTTGTATAATTCCTTTTGCCAGCGACAGAGCCGATTGATCTCTTTATGGGCGAGCATAAGCGCCTCGACCATAATTTCTTCCGAAACTTCGGACGCACCCGCCTCGACCATGACGATCGCCTCTTCGGTCCCCGCGACTATCAAGTTCAGACGCGACTCTCGGACTTCGTCGTATGTCGGGTTAACAATGTAGCGCCCCTCAATCAAGCCGATTCGCACGCCGGCGATGGGATTCATGAAGGGAACGTCGGAAAGATAAAGGGCGCATGAAGCGCCCGTGATTGCGATTACGTCAGGATTGTTGTCGGGGTCGGCGGAAATTACGCTGGCGATTACCTGTGTCTCATTACGATAACCTTCGGCGAAAAGTGGTCGGCAAGGTCGATCGATCAAACGGCTGGTAAGAGTTTCCTTCTCGGTGGGCCGTCCTTCGCGCCGGAAATAGTTGCCGGGAATGCGCCCGGCTGCGTAATTTGCTTCTCGGTATTCCACCGTCAGCGGGAAGAAGTCAATTCCTTCACGCGTACTCTGTGCGCCTACCGCGGCCACAAGCAGCATCGTGTCACCATACTTGATAACTATCGAGCCATCTGCCTGCTTGGCGACTCGGCCTGTCTCAACCGTCAAATCCTTATCGCCTAACTTTATTGATTCTTCGAGGTATTTCTTGACTGTCATCTTGTTTTGTCTCCTTCGGACAATTACCTGACTTACTCAGGCTCGCGAGCGTCTCGTGCGCCTCGCTTGGGTTACGAAATAAATTTTTTCAATCCCACCGTTCGATTTTTGGGGAACGAACGCTACGTGAAGCGTTTGGGGAAAACATGGAGTCGTTATAATCACAAAGGCGGCAAGAGCCTCTTTACCGTGAAACTCTGCCGCCTTTTGTGCGTTACGCCAAGGCCGAACACGTCTGCTTGCTTCGGAGTATCGCCGTCACGTTCGGCATCTTGGGCAAGCTCTTCGATAGACGCGGGCTTTATGGAAATCAGAGATTCGAAGTCTCTCGTTCGACTGCAGTTAGTTGTTCTCTTGCTTCTCTATTTGCGAAGCCCCAGACGAGTCACGACCTCATGGTATCGCTCGATGTCCGTGCGCTTCAAATAATCCAGCAAGCTGCGACGCTGCGAGACCATCTTGAGCAGGCCGCGCCGCGAGTGGTTGTCTTTCTTGTGGATTTTGAAGTGCTCGGTAAGCTCGTTAATTCTCTTGCTGAGCAAAGCCACCTGAACCTGTGGGGAACCTGTATCCGTATCGTGGCTGCGAAAATCGTTAAGTATCTGTACTTTCGTTTCTTTGGCTAATGGCAC
>DASWDX010000017.1:0-4059 GCA_036395055.1 Pyrinomonadaceae bacterium
GCCCATCAGGCGGGCGAGATCCGCGCGGGAGACAGGTTGATGCGTCCGGATCAGAGTCAAGGCAATCTGCCGGTTGATCTCGCGGGACGTATGACGTTTGGCGATCTTGAAGCGTTTAGGATCGATCTTGCGCATCAGAAAACAGCCCCACTTCCACAGCAAAACTCAGATTGTTTGGAACCATACCCAGGATGACCTCTTGATGCTTCCTGATCGGGAGCTGATCCTGGGAAAAAGCCAGAAGAATCTTACTAAAAGTGAAATTGTCCTAAGAAGAGACATATTACATGAAAACGTGTTATAAGCAAGCATTGTTTTTGTCCGTGCCTTTCCAATTCCGGGATCTGATGGAGCTAAATGATGACAACTAAAGCCCGATTGCGTCTGACACCGTTTGTATTATTTGTCCTGGTTTGCTGTTTTATTGTGGCCGAGCAAGCGAAGCGAACCTCGGGGCATAACGCTGCTGCGGTTCACGCTTCAGCGCTCACCAACAGCGAGACAAAACAGACCGGTGTTTATGATGTCACCTCATTTGGCGCGAAGGGCGACGGCAAAACGCTGGACACAGCGGCAATCAACAAAGCGATCGCCACCGCAACTTCAAACGGAGGCGGGACGGTGCGTTTCCCAGCCGGCACATACCTTTCGGTCTCAATTCGCTTGAAGAGCAATATTTCACTTTACATCGATCAAGGCGCGACGATTGTCGCTGCCGAAACCTCGAAGAGCGTTGCCTATGATCCGCCTGAGCCTAATCAGTGGGATGCGTATCAGGACTTTGGTCACAGCCATTGGCACAATAGTTTAATCTGGGGCGAGAATCTGGAAAACATTTCGATCGTTGGACCCGGAATGATCTGGGGCAAAGGGTTGGTGCGTAGCGGCGGTCAATCGCGCACGAAGGAACAGAACGACATGTTGGAGAAAGCGCGCTCAAGCGAATCACAACGTCCGTTCGGTTATCCCAACCCACGCGATACGGTCGAATCCGGCTGGGGCAACAAATCGATCAGCCTAAAACTTTGCCGCAACGTATTGATCCGTGACGTCGCGATCCTCCACGGTGGACACTTCGCGATCCTTGCTACAGGCATCGACAATCTAACCATCGATAACGTAAAGATTGACACTAACCGCGACGGTATCGATATCGACGCATGTCGCAACGTGCGAATCTCAAATTGCAGTGTCAACTCGCCATTCGATGACGGCATTTGTCCGAAGAGCAGTTTTGCACTCGGCTACGCGCGGGCTACCGAAAATGTAACGATCACAAACTGCCAGGTGACGGGCTACGACGAAGGCACGTTTCTCGAAGGCACATATAAGCGTGAGTACAACAAGTACAGCCACAATAGTCCGACTGGTAGAATTAAGTTTGGCACGGAGTCTAACGGCGGTTTCAAAAACATTACGATCTCTAACTGTGTTTTCGACTACTGCCGAGGATTTGCGCTTGAGAGTGTCGATGGCGGGTTTCTGGAAGACATTACGATCACCAATATCACAATGCGCGACATTACAAACCCACCATTCTTTCTTCGGTTGGGCAATCGCGCCAGGGGGCCGAAAGAAACGACCACTGTTGGACGACTACGGCGTGTGCTCATCAGCAATGTCGTTGTCTACAATGCCGAAGCCAAATATGCCTCGATCATAAGCGGGATTCCGGAACACCCGATCGAAGATGTGACGCTGAGTAACATGCGCATTTACTACCAGGGTGGCGGTACCAGAGAGCAGGCTGCGCTCGATCCGCCTGAGAAGGAAAAGGATTATCCCGAACCCGTGATGTTTGGAGAGGTTCCTGCTTATGCATTCTTTATTCGTCACGTGAACGGTATCGAGATTAGCAACGTTGAAGTGAGCTACATGAAAGAGGACATGCGTCCGCCATTTGTTTTGAGTGATGTGCAAGGCGCTGAGTTTTTCCGGCTCAAGGCCCAGCACGCGGCGAACGTTCCGACCTTCACATTGTCAGACGTAGCGAATTTTAGCGTCCAACAAAGCCCGTCCGTGCCGAACACGCGAATTGAAGGCGTCAAGAAAGGGAAACTCTAGATACGGATGCTCCGGATATTTTGCGAGTAGTGAGTACCTCATTCCTTTCCAAAGTGCTTCAAGGGAAGGAGAACGTTCATCCGATATTCCGAATATTTCTCAGAAATGGGATCGAGTCATCCCGAAAGCGAAACGTTTTCGTCGTTGAGATAGTGACCGCCAACACTCCTGTCATCTCCGCACGAACGAGGCCCTTAGCGGTTAACACAGCCGATAGCCGCCTATTCTGTCAGGTGGCTGCAAAAATTCTCTCTACCGATGTGGTGGCATAGCCTTTGATTCCAGGATTTTCGGTGAACTCTATTTTGCGCGAAAGGGTGTGGTGATCTCTTGGCGCCGCGGATTAAATGTTTATAGTCGTCGCAATTAACTCACATTCAAGTTCATGGATATTAAGCGTTCGGGAAAAGCAAAACTAAAGAAGCGGATTCGCAGCATAGCGTTCATCGTGATCGGTTTGACGGCTGTGGGCGGGATCACTTTTGGACTTACGAAGCTCAAACCAGCCGCGCCCACACTTGATCGGTCCACCGCTGTCATCGACACCGTGAAGCGAGGGCAGATGCTGCGTGAGGTTAGGGGAATTGGAACTTTGGTACCGCAGTTGGTTCGATATATTCCGGCGCCGGCCGACGGACGAGTTGAAAAGACTCCAGTCCAGGCTGGTGTCGAAGTCGGCTACGACACGGTGATTGTCGAGCTTTCCAATCCACAGATGGAACAGGAAGCCATGGACGCCGAGTTTCAAGTGAAGGCGGCCCAGGCTGATGAAGAAAGTTTGCGTACGCGTCTGGAGAGCGAATCCATGACGCAGAAGTCTGCGATTGCCGGCATCAACTCCGAATATAGCCAGGCGAAGCTGCAACTCGACACGGACGAGGTGCTTGGCAAGCAAGGCTTGATTCCCGATCTGTTGCTGAAGATTTCTCGGATGCGGGTGCAGGAACTCAGCAACCGGCTGAAGGTGGAGCAGCAGCGGCTGACGGTAAGCGGAAAATCTGTGAAGGCGCAAATCAACGCCCAGGAATCGCGCGTGCAGCAGTTGCGCGCGCTCGCCAAGCTCAAAAGAGATCAAGTCGACGCGCTGAGGGTCCGCGCGGGCACGAGCGGAGTATTGCAGCAGGTATCGGTGCAGGTGGGCCAGCAAGTCACACCCGGTTTCAACATCGCACGCGTGGCTGATCCCGCATCGCTTAAAGCCGAACTGAAGATTGCCGAAACCCAAATTAAAGACGTCAAACTAGGCCAACCGGTGGCGGTAGATACGCGCAACGGAATCATCCAGGGCGAGGTCCAGCGCATAGATCCGGCAGCGCGTGAGGGCACTTTCATCGTTGATGTGTCTCTAATGGGTCCGCTACCCGTCAGTGCCAGACCTGATTTAAGCGTTGACGGAACAATCGAACTCGAACGCCTGGATAACGTCTTGCATATCAGCCGGCCGGCCTTCGGACAGGGCCAACAGACTGTTGGTTTGTTTCGCTTAAATCCTGACGGACAGGAAGCTGTGCGGACCCAGGTAATGCTGGGCCGCAGCTCTGTAAGCACTATTGAGATCGTCAACGGACTAAAAGAGGGCGACCGGGTAATCATTTCTGACACGTCGGCGATGGATAGCTACAACCGTATCCGCGTGCGTTGATTGTCCGACAAATACCTTGTCGCCCGTCACGTTTGAAGTAGTAATCGCGGAAGTTGATTGCTCGGCAATGTCTACCCGCCCGCTACCGCAGGCGGTACTGACAGAACAATTTACGCGCCCGCTAGCGCAGGCGGTACTGAAAAACAACAAACTGCAGTTGTCAGAGATTCAAGGAGACACAAATGAGTTCATCCGTTCCCCTTATTCACCTTTCAGATGTGAAGAAAGTTTTCTATACCGACGAAGTTGAGACTCACGCGCTTTCAGGAATACATCTTGACATCAAGAAGGGCGAATACGTTTCCATCGCCGGTCCTTCAGGCTGCGGCAAGTCGACATTGTTGTCGATACTC
>DASWDX010000018.1:0-4152 GCA_036395055.1 Pyrinomonadaceae bacterium
GGAGTAGGGGCCCAGAACTGCATTCTCTTCGACAATGCATTTTACGTTACCTCCGGTACCTCGCTTCTTCGCACTGAGTTCGATGGCGTGACGACACCTATTGCCGACTACAGTGCGATTGGTGTCACCGGCTTCCATCACAATATTGACCCGGGCCGGGAGGGAATGATTCTCGACGTCGATACCGTCGATCAAACTGAGAGCGTTAATCTGGAGGTCAACGCCGCCGGCGATGTGCTTCGGACCTGGAACCTGGCCGACATCATCAGTGCCGCGATGATTGCCGGCGGGGACGATCCAAGCCTGTTCGTCTATGCTGCGCCCACCGATTGGTTTCACAACAACGCCTGCGCCTATCGCAGCTCTGATAACTCACTTATCGTTTCCAGCCGGGAAAACTTTGTCATCGCGCTCGATTACGACTCTGGAAACATTAAGTGGATTCTGGGCGATCCGACAAAGCACTGGAATGAGTTCCAGTCGCTGCGTCAATTCTCCCTCACCCTGGCCCCGGATACATTGCCACCGATCGGCCAACATGCTGTGTCCATGCCGGGCGATCAATTGCTCCTCTTCGATGATGGAGCCGGCAGCAATTTCCAGCAACCGCCTGGAGAAACACGCGCCTACAGTGCGCCTCGCAAATATCAGATCGATCTAGGCACTTTTGAGGCGACTGAGATCTGGCATTATTACGCTGACCCGAGTGTCTATAGCCCGTTCTGCAGTAGCGTTTATGAAGACGCGCCGAATAACTACCTCATCGATTACACGCTTGCCGGCCCCTTTGTCTATACCGGTGTCGTTGGTTTCGATGCCTTAGGTAATGTGGCTTTCAACTATCAATACGATGAGCTGAATTTTTGTGGAACGGCTTGGAACGCGATTCAGATCCATTGGGACGATGTGAACCTGCAATAACGCGCTCGTCGGGCGAGACCAACCAGATACAGCGGCTATTGAAAAGTTGCTGAACATCTTGGAAGACATCCGTCACACAAAATTTCCGAGTGATGAATTCTTCGGCGAGACGACTGTTAATATCGGAACAATCGAGGATAGCCCGCATTAAGACCGTGACGCGAAAGCGAGTTTACCGAAGATCCCTTATCGGACAGTGCTCCGTCGTGTTCGCTGTCTTCGACAGCCTCGTCTGCTTCAACCCCTTGTTCGGCAGCCCTCTATTTCGCCCCTTCCTTAGGGACGACGGCGCTTGAGCTCGGAGACAGTCCCTCGGGCTTTGACGAATAGCGTGCAACGACCTGCCATCGTCCGCCTCGTTGCTGCCAGACATCAGTCAAGAAGAACTCCCCGCTCCTATCTTGGCCGGCGACTGAGGCCTTTTGCGTGTACACGGAGGCGACGATCGCGGTGTCGCCCAGCAATCGGACGTTTTGGCTCATGTACTCGAAGGACTCGCACGTGTATCCACTGAGCGCCATCTCAAGCCAGCGCGCCCGACTTACGGGCCGCTGAGTTGAGGCGGAAAGGACAAGAACGAAATCCTCAGCCAGCAGCCGCTCTAGGGTTGCTCGGTCGCGCTCCTTCCACGCCTGCATCCACGCGACGCTCAGGCGCTTGAGCTCCTGCTCAGCCCCTGCGGTGGTCGCCACGGCCTGTTCGGCGCCAGCGCCAGCGGAAGGAGACCAAATGAAGGCGCTCAAGCTCAGACACGCTACGCTGAGTGTCACTCGCATTCTCATGCCACCTCTTATCTTGTCTGCCCAACGAGAATTGTGCCAGATTATTCGGCGTTTTAAAGCGGAATAATTCGATCTAAGCCGCCGTTACTAGTCCCCCTGCTGAAACCAGACGTAGTGTTTACCGTTCCAGTAGATCAGCGCGCTGGCTGCCTCGCTCTTACCGACGAGAAGCGCGTCACCGCGGAGATGTGGAACACTTCCTTCAGCTTCCTGGGCGGCGCGGCCTTTGGAATAAACCTGCCAGGAATCCATCCACTCGAAGTCATCACCGCCATTGCCGATGGCGTTTCCTGCTCCGAGAACTGTTACCTTGTCGGTGGCACCGTTAACGATCGCAATCCCGAGCTTTCCGGTCGAGCGTTGCTTCACTAGGACGGCTAGATCAGGCTTGCTGTCACCATTGAAGTCACCGCGCAGATAGAATGGATTCATGTGTAACGAGGGCTCGTACTCCTTCGCGAGAAAACCATTCGTGATGGCTCTATTGATCACCTCAGGGATGTCATGCGGATGTGCAGTCACGTGCGGCCCTGGCGACGAAGGGGTACCAGATTGGGTTACCGCTCTCGCATTTAGATCAACCTGGTATCTCCTGCCGTGTTCGGAGGTAACCAGGAGCACGCCGCGTTCGACGCTCAGCGCCTTAATGAAAACCCACTGAACGTCTTCCTCCAGCTTTGGATCAATACGGTTTGTGAAGATCGTCAAATCCCAGAGCTTTTTATCGGTCTCGACATCCCACGCTTCTAGGTACCCGCGGCGACCATCGTCATTAGGTGCCACATAGCGGATACCCTCGTGGATGACTGGCTCAACCTTTGGCGGTGCCGCACGCTTGGCAGCTGCCAAAGACGGCAAAAGTGCCATGACAGAAACCACAAGAGTGAGTCGCATGATATCTGTGCGGAGTTCTAACGAATAGCCGTTCGGTTACAGGCTTGACCCCTTCGGCTTCTTGATAAAGCCAAAGTAAAAACAGAGCCCGAACAAGATGAAATGGACGATGGAGCGCAACCCGCTGACTGTGGGCGTGAAAACAATGTGAGTGCCTAAAAGCGGCACCGAAATATTGCCGAGATAGAAATAGAACTGAATTCCGGCGCTGACGAGGAACGCGCCAGCCAAGAATTTACGAAACTCGCGGCTGCGCCATGCGAAATAGAGGGTTGGCAGCCCGAGAACGATCAGCGCGATGAGAATTGATGCGATCATGTTCCTCTCAGGTTCATAACAGCCTGCTGTTTCGCCCCAATGGCGGCGTTGGCTCTAGCGACTGGGCAGCTCCTTGCTTGTCAGATTCGAGAACTTTCCATCGACTCCTCGCTCGACGCGCTGGCGTTTTATGTCATCTTTCTTTTCTTTCAGCATCGATATCAGCTGGTTCATCCCATCAGCGAGATCAGCGTTAGCCGACGGCCATTCGCTCCTACTTCTAAATGTGACGCCGGGATAGGCAGCCTGTAAATCAGGTATGTGGCGGCCTTCTTTCTGGACTCTTTCCACGATCTTTACGAGTCCGCCGGTATCGCCGAAAGCGTAACCATTGATGTAAGTCCCCACCAGCTGATAAAAGGCGTTCTGAGCGTGCAACAGCTCAAACCCAGGGCTACCGATGCTTCCCATCTTGGCTTGATCCAAGAGAACGCCAAACTGCCGGCCCCGATACTGCGCAGAGTAAAACCAGTAAACTGCTTCTTTTCGGTAGCTCAAGTCGTACAGCCGGATCGCAGCGACGTAGAGTTCCGGGAAAGTGAGCCTGTCCCAATCTTTCTTCATCTGGGCGATGGTAGTAAGAAAGTCATCTTCCTTCGCTGAGGCCAGACCCGAACTAAACCGGCCAACGTTTACGGATGGACCTTTCGAATCGTAATAGGGCGTGACGTAAGCATCAATGTGCGAGGGATTGATCTCTGGCTGCGCGGCCTTCAACGCGAACAATGCGAAGTTTATCGCTACGAGAGCAAATGTCAGTTTGTTCATTTCTTATTACCTAACGGAAGTTAGCCGCCGCACCATGCGAATCTTGGCGAGCTCGGAAATTCTCAACTCTCATCTAAAGACTCTCAACTGATTTACTGTCGCGTGTTACGGGATACAACATACGGTTTCATCACGCCGTTGCCAATATCGTGTGATTCAGTCAATGTGTGCGAGCTAGGCGTAATGTCCGTCCAGATATCTTGCATCCTTGTCCGCTTGCCGTTGATCACTTCCTCGTAATCGTTCACGAACGTGTCGCCGTCCCAACGCGCGGTGCCCCGCAACTCGCACCCCGCGTCAGTTGGCGTCCTGAAGCAGGTGAGAAAGCGATAGGACTTCGCGTTTGCATCCCACCAGATCGTGATGAACCACCGCAGGTCTCCGCCAACAGTTCCAACAGAATGGCCCTCAGACACCAGCGCGGTCCCGCCGCCAGTGAGCTGAACATGCACTGTTCCACGGCGGCCTG
>DASWDX010000019.1:0-14921 GCA_036395055.1 Pyrinomonadaceae bacterium
TCAGACTCCCTTAAAGATCTGGCCTCGCAACAGGTTAAAATCGTTCAATAAAGCAAAGCCCAGAGCGGCACCGGACGGAGGCCCCGTGTGAATTACACTGACATAACCTACATCGTCACAGAGCGTCTTCGCATCCCAAAAAAAAAACGCCGTCACAAATATTCAACCTGCATCCATACCCGAGTTCCCTCGGTATTGACAGTGCTGCCTTGTGCTATTACGCTGGGCGCGTTTATTGAGGCAGATCCTGATCCCTCGCTAATCCAGTCAGGATTATTCAACTGGCATTATTGCTCTGATATTGGCTACGTTCGCATCGGCCGATCGATATACGCATAACTGAAAAGGAGCATGCGTTATGAGTAAGGTGATACTGGTAAACCCGGCAAATGCGTCAGTCGGCTACAGCGTTATCACCCCCCGATGGCTATTTGTAGTCGCGGGCGCGACTCCAATCGAGTTTGCCGGGGACCCGGTCATTATCGACGAGCCGGTTAAAGCGTTTGATGCAGACAAAGTAGGACCTGGCGATATTGTCGGTGTCGGCATCCACACGGGAAATTGCCGGCCGGGTTATCGGGTGGTGCGCGAAGCCAAGAAGCGCGGCGCTACAGTTATCGTCGGCGGGATTCACCCCACGATTTTCCCTGACGAACCTCTGGAAATGGGCGCTGACGCGGTCGTTAAGGGAAACGCCGATATCATTTGGAGCAAAATCCTGGAGGACGCTCATCTGGGTAGACTGCAACGCGTTTACGACGGCGGGCGAGTTCCCGGAGAACTAATGGTGAAAGCTCGTTGGGATCTGCTGGATCCGAGTAAGTACCTGATGGGCTGCATCCAAACCGTGGCAGGTTGTCCTGAAAACTGCAGCTTTTGCTCTGTTTGGGTTACTGATGGCCGCACACCCCGCTTGCACTTGAACGATCAGATTATTGATGAGGCAAACGAGCTGTATGGCATGGGCTTCCGTTACGTCTTTTTCTCTGACGACAACTTCACGCCGGCAACCCTCGGCCGCATCGCGAGAGAAACAAACCCAGCCACTCGCGCCAATCTCGAACGCGTGCGAGAAGATCGACTGAAACTGTTTGATGAATACAATCGGCTAGGTCCGCCGGCGCTCTACGGCTTCACGCAAATGACAGCGGAATGTATCAGCGACGACGAATACCTCGATGCGATGTACAGCAAGATGCGGCTTCGCGGAGCGTTGATTGGGGTGGAATCGTTCACCGAAGAAGGGTTGAAGAATGTGAATAAGAGCTGGAACCCCGTCGGACAGAAGATGGCCGAGGCAATTCAAAAGATTCAGAGTCACGGGATCATGGTTCTCGCTTCAATCATTGGCGGTCTCGAGAGTGACACCGTGACAACGTTTCGGACCATGAGGCAATTTGCGAACGCCTCGGGTACAGCCTTCGCCCAATTTCCCATTTATAGTGTGTATCCTGGGACCAGGGATTACCACGAGATGATGCGGGATTGGAAAAACCGCGATCAGGCTGACTACGTGCCAAAACACGCCGTTCAGATCGTGCGCGATAAATTTTGGCTCGATTATGATCACACCGATGTGGCAGTCAAACACCCAACCATACCCACTGAAGAGTTGATGCGGGAAGCACGGGAGAGTTGGAGTGCGTTTTATAGCTTGAACCAGATAATCGCCCGCACCAGGAGTGGGCCGATGAGCTCCCTGCCGCTTAGCAGCAAGGTCGTCTACGCCGTGGCGTGTTTGGTGTTCGCATCCCTTTATCCCGGTGGCATAGCTGCCGATAATGTGCGCAAAACCAAGCTCGGGTTATTTGCCAGACTTTCTGTCCGTGCCGCCATTCGCATGACAAGGAGGACGTATGACTGGGGAATACGGCCGCAGCGAGGCGAAACGATGGACGAATTGATCGACTTGGCTGCGTAGCGTGGAACCTGACATTTATTTTCTGCCAGTCACTTCTTCACTCGTCGTTTCGAGCTCTTCTTTGCGGTCCCCATCAAGGCGATCCTCTAACGGCATTCCCCCTCTCATAAACCAGGGTGCAAGGGCTTTTGCACTTCGACAAAGAATCCGGACTTGACGGGCTCGTAATGTAGACAAGCCGCATAAGAAGATTCCAACGACCCAGTTCCCAGGGGCCGAATTAACTCGCAGTGCGCAGCCGATGATGGTGATCGAATCTCGTTTTCAAATGAAGGAGAATGCGTTATGACCAAGGTTATATTAGTAAACCCGGCAAACGCGACGATCGGCTACAGCGTAATTACCCCTCGGTGGCTCTATGTGATAGCGGGCGCGACGCCCACAGAGTTGGTGGGTGACCCTGTGGTTATCGATGAACCGGTTACGCAGTTTAATCCTGAAGACGTAGCACCAGGTGACATCGTCGGTGTCGGAATCCACACCGGGAATTGCCGGCCGGGTTACCGCATAGTCCGTGAGGCAAAGAAGCGCGGGGCAACTGTCATCGTCGGCGGCATTCACCCGACCATATTTCCGGAAGAGCCGTTGAAAATGGGAGCTGACGCCGTCGTTAAGGGCGGTGGTGATCTCATCTGGAGCAAAATCGTAGAGGACGCTTTGTTAGGCAGGCTGCAACGCGTCTATGACGGGGGAAGAGTGCCTGGCGAACTGATGGCGAAAGCTCGTTGGGATCTTCTGGATCCAGGCAAGTACTTGATGGGCTCCATTCAGACGGTAGCAGGCTGTCCTGAGAATTGCAGCTTTTGCTCTGTTTGGGTGACTGATGGCCGCACGCCCCGCATGCACCTAAATGATCAGATCATTGAGGAGGCAAATGAGCTTCATGCCATGGGTTTTCGTTACATCTTTTTCGCCGACGACAACTTCACGCCTGCTACGCTGGGCCGTATCGCAAGAGAAGCGAATCAGCAAACTCAAGCCTTCCTCGCAGGCGTCCGGGAAGACCGACTGAAACTATTTGAAGAATACGATCGGCGCGTCCCCAGGTCGCTTTACGGCTTTACTCAAATGACAGCGGAATGTATCAATGACGATGAATACCTGGACGCGATGTACAGCAAGATGCGTCTCCGTGCAGCGCTGATCGGGGTAGAGTCGTTCACCGAAGAAGGTTTAAGGAACGTGAACAAAACCTGGAACCCGGTAGGACAAAAGATGGCTGAGGCAATTCAAAAGATCCAGAATCACGGGATTCTGGTCCTGGCCTCGATTATTAACGGACTCGAGAGCGACACGCTGTCTACCCTGCGGACCATGCGGGAGTTCGCAATGGCTTCGGGCACAGCCTTTGCCCAGTTTCCAATCTTTAGCGTATATCCAGGAACCAGGAATTACCATGAGATGGTGCGCGATTTGAAAAATCGCGACCAGGCTGATTACGTGCCGAAACACGCGGTGCAAATGGTTCGGGATAAGTTTTGGCTCGACTATGACCATACCGATGTAGCAGTTAAACATCCCACGATACCGACTGCAGCCTTGCTGAAGGAAGTGCATGAGAGTTGGCGCAGCTTTTATCACTTGAAAGCCATCATCAAGCGCTCGCGCAATGGCGCCATAGGCAAAATGCCTCTGGGGGGCAAGCTGGCTTATGCTGTAGCCTGTTTGGCGTTCGTTTCGTTTTATCCTGATGGCATTGCCGCCGATAATGTCCGCAAAACCAGGCTAGGTTTTTTTGCCAGACTCTTTATTCGCGCGGCTATTGCCATGACAAGAGGGACGCGCGACTGGTTTGGGATACGACCCCGGCGCGACGCGATCGACGTTGCCTCAACGTTCTGAAAGTATCCGATTCAACTAAGGCGCATCAAAGCCCGGCGTCATCGTGCGCGTTATGGCCGCGGGATTCTGAAGCTTCTGATTGAGCATCCAGGCATTGGCTTCGGCAATAAGCTCGCGACCGCGATCGCCACCAAGCGTTTCGCCCAACCGCCGCCTGGTTGCCGCTGCGTAAAGACCGAGGTCCGCCAAATCGAACCCCTTTACTGCCTCGGTAAGCAACCTGGTAGCGTTCGAGGCTTCACCACGTTGCCATGCGATGGCGGCGCGGATAACGGTAACAAAGGGTAATGACCACGCGATACGCTCTTTGGCAATTTGTTGGGCGAGGCGCTCAGCAATCTGCAGCCGATGCGCTCTCTCCTTACTTGCAGCAGCGCTGGCGAGGGCGGCGCGAGCCCGAAGATGCATAGCGTCGATTCTCAGAATCTGAATGCGGAACAGCATCGATTGTTCCAGGGCTCTCCACTGCCCCTGGATGTGCCTGTAAGCAACCTCGGTGTCTCCCGTGTACATTTCAATATGGCTGAGTGCCTGTATTGAAGTGTAGTGTTGAAGATGGAAACCCTCATGCGGCCACGACTTCAATGCCTCAATAACTTCTGCGCGAGCGCGCGTGGGATCATCGGCCGCCAGCCAGACAAGGTTTAGACGCGTGCGCAGGTCGGTGGCAGCGAAAAGGTTTCCCTGTTCGAGTGCGGCTGAGAGAAGAATTGGAACACGCCGGCAAACTTCGGCGATTTCTCCGCGATACAACAGCGCACTCAGCATGAACCGATTCGCGATTGTTAGTTCCCACGTCACACCAGTGCATTGATCTCGCAAAACCTCCGCCGCTCGCTCACAGAGATCGGCAGCTTCCTTCCAGTGGCCTACAAGATAAGCGCCGACACCCCTGGCCCAAATGGAGAGTCCGATCGCATGTGGGTGTCCAACCTTCTGCGATATCTCTTCGGCCCGAAGCGCAATTTGCGCGGCGCGCTCGCCTGGGGCGCCGCGTGAAGCAATATGGGCTGCCTCGAACGCCATGGCGCGCGCCACGCGATAGGGCTCGCCAGCTCGTAGCGCCAGCAACAGATGCCGGCTCTGGTAGTCGGCGCCACGAATAAGATCAACCCAACCCAGCCCGGCGGCCACGGCAAAACAGGTATCCACACGCACGAGATCGAATTCGGGAATCTGGCTCGCATCACGCTCGGTGAACTTCAGACCACGCAAACGAATTTGGAGACGCGTCAGGAGTAATGAAAGCAGGGCACGCCTTGGACCTGCGGGATAGGTCAAACCTACGGCCGCGAGCACGGAGCGAATCAACTCCAGACCTTCCTTGATGTGACCACTCATCAGTAACTGCTGGGCAGCGCGGCGTTTGAAATCAAGGCTGTGACCCGCCGAGGTCAGCTGGGCCACCTCAAGATATGCTTGCGCAGCTTCAGCCAGACGTCCCGCATTGACCAGGGCGTCGGCAAGTCCTCGCTTGAGATCAACGAGTTCAGCATCCCGCACTGGCGCCAGCTCCAGGGCGCGGCGATAAAAAACGACGGCTCGATCGAACGCGAGCGCGGTGGCCGCTTTTCTAGCAGCCGCAGCAGCATGCATTGCCGCACGCACTCGTTCTCCCGCGCCCAGGTAGTGTTCAAAAAGTGCTTCCGGATCGTCCACGCCGCGGGCTTCGAGCGCCTGGGCCAGGCGACGATGAATCTGAGTGACCTTCTTCGGATCTAATTGGGTGGCGAGCGTTTCGCGAATGCGATCGTGATACAGCTCGAGCGTGTGACCTGATCCACCGGTTCGCAAAAATTGCGCGGCTCGCAAGGAACTAATCAGAGGGAGTTCATCGCCGGCGAGTTCTGCCGCCTGATATACCACTTCCGGATTAATTGGGCGTCCGGCAACTGCCAGAGCATCAATAAACTGGCGCGCGCCTTTTGGCAGATGGCGCAAACGGGCATCGAGCATGACCGCCAGGGTGATTCCGGTAGTAGCCGTCTGATCACTGGTAGCAGCATACTGGGCCAGTTGTTCTAGCAGAAACGGATTTCCCCGCGCTTCATTGAGAATCGCATCGGCGAAACACTCGAGTCCCGCAGCGCTGGAGCCAAGTACGTCACGAAGCATGGCCAGGGACTCCGTTTTTGAAAGAGCGCCAACCAGCACTTCGCGACAAGTCTCACTACCTGCCTTTTCGAGCAACGATTTGAGGAAGGACTTGGTTTGGAGATCTTCGCTGCGGAAGCTCGAGACCAGAAGCAACGGCGGCGCATCGGGCGGGCGCAGCAAATCTTCCAGCAGCGTGGTGCTGTCAGCGTCCGACCACTGTAGATCGTCTATGTAAAGCACCAGCGGCTGCCGGTCAGAGATGCGGCTGAGTAGTTCGCGCAGCGCCGCAAATGCTTTGCGCCGTAGTGTGAATGGATCCGGAATTTCCTGCTCGCGCTGCGGCGCATTGAAGACCGAGTCCACCTGGAGCATCACTGGAAAAAGCCGAGCAAGGGCCAATACTTCGCGCGGCATCAATGCTTCGGCTTTAACTTCGGGAAGAGAGAGCAAGTACTTTGTCAGGCTATCTACCACGCCGTCCAGAGCCTTGTAGGGAACCGACTCACGTTCGTAGCAACGTCCTTCGAGGATTACTACATCCGGATGCTTCTGGCTCAAATCATCCAGAAAATGCCGCGCGAGCGAGCTCTTTCCCATTCCCGGGCTGCCATGCAGGTAAACCGTCACAGTCTGCCCGCGTCTGGTAACAGCAAAAGCGTCTTCGAGTTCGCGCAACTGCCGTTCGCGGCCAATGAAGGCCGACGTTTGCACCAAAGCTGGAGCGGCGGACGTAATGGGCCGCTGTAATGGACCCGTCTTCCCATGGCCGAGTATTCGTAGAATCTCACGCCCTGAGGGTCTCTCTTCGGGCTTGCGTCGCAGCAATCGTATGCAGAGGTCATTTAATTCAGGCGGAATATCTTTAACGAGATCGGCCGGCGCCAGCGGATCGAAGTTTTGCTTATTCATCATCACTTCGAAAAACTTGCCGGAAAACGGCAGCCGGGCGGTGAGTGCCTGATAAAGCATGACGCCCACACTGTACCAATCGCTGGCACGGGAAATAGGAAGTTGCGCTCCCTGCTCTGGAGACATGTAATCGGGAGTGCCGGCCAGCGTTACGCTATCGTGAAGTTCCTTGCCTTCAACTTCGGCAACCAGGCCGAAATCCAGAATGACTACGCGGCCCTCTTTGGTTACCAACACATTTGAGGGTTTAATGTCGCGATGAAGTTTTCCTGTTTCGTGTAATCCGTGTAAGCCTTCGGCAAGTTGTCTTAGAGCGAGACTCAAACGATCGAGATCCAACTTGGATTGCGCCAGAGCGGAGTCCTCGGGAGCTTCTACGGAATGCGACGCCGGCTGGGTGGTTATGATGGAATCCAATTGTCGCGTTTCCGCTTCATAGTCTGCCAACAACTCGTTACCCGGATCTTTAGATGTCTTGCGAAGCGTCGGTGTCCGCGAAGACCGGACATGTCTGGTGTGATAACCGGGACGAACGTATTCCAGAAAATTTATTCCCTGAACGAGTTCCATGGTGAAGAACCAGTACTGGCCGTCAGCCATGAATTCGTAGAGTGCCACCAGGTTTGGATGGGAGACATCCGCCAGCGAACGGAATTCATTTTTGAATCGCGAGATGTGTGAGGCTTCGGCGCGGGTCAGTGTCTTCAGCGCCACAATCTTGTCCGTTTCCCGGTCGTGGGCTTCATAGACGACGCCCATTCCGCCTGAGCCAAGCCGGCGGCGAATGCGAAACCGTTCAGTACCGAGAAAGTCGTTAGAATGCTGCGTCATTAAATAGTGAACGAAACTACGGAACCGATGCGAGAATGTAGTTAAAGCTAGTCTAAGCCATAAAGTGCCGCAGGCATAGAGTTCTTGAGAAGCCTCCCAAGGCGAATTGCGGAGCGAAATTCTGCAAACTTCAATCAGGATTTACACGGTAAACAACATTCAATGAATGATCTTGAAACTTTATCCGGTCGCTACGGTGCTTGAGTTGAAACGCTAGAGAGCCTGCGTGAGCAAGACTCTGACGTCGTAGGTCGACAAATACGGAACCGGGAGCGATAGCGACCGGATTCAACCTGCGCTACACAAACGTTCAATGCGCCCGCGGCCGCATTAAGCACGGACTTCGGCAACGTGGGTCGACAAATACGAAGCTGGGAGCACTGGCGACCGGATGCTGTATGCGATATAGACTACCGCATCAAAGCGCCGATATCGTGACGGCTCCTCGCGGATCGGGCATCCGGTCTCTATCGCTCCCGGTTCCGTATTTGTGTGCCGTCGCAACTCGCTTTCCTGAAAGTTATGTGGCTGCAGTCAGGATTAAGATGAAGCGCCGATGTCGTGATGGCGGATCGGGCAACCGGTCGCTACGGCTCCCGGTTCCGATATCTGTTCCTTGATTTAAGGAGATCAAAATGGACTGGCGCGTCTTTCTAACGACCTTTGGCGTAATTTTTTTGGCGGAGATGGGAGACAAGACTCAACTTGCCGCCATGACTATGGCGGCACAATCGAAAAAGCCGTGGGCTGTATTTATCGCCGCCGCATTGGCGCTCACCGCCGTCTCAGCAATTGGTGTATTGGTGGGAAGCGTTGTCGGAAATTATCTCCCGATTGTTTGGGTCAAGCGCGCGGCCGCAGTCTCATTTATAGTTATCGGAATATTGATCCTCGCCGGCAAGTTTTGAGAGGCCCCACGATCTTAAAAGAGCGGCCTTGATTTAGCGATCGGGCCGTCATGCAGTGTTATCATCGCCCCTACGTCTTACAACCAATTTGGCTTCGGAGACCGTGAATGCCGCAAACTTCACACACTGAACGTCACTTCACCGCCAGCGACGTTGTGCGCGACGTCGTCATCGGAATATCTGACGGCTTGACTGTTCCTTTTGCACTTGCCGCGGGACTGACGGGCGGCCTCGCCGGAGCAGCAAATCCTAATGGCATAATTGTGACGGCGGGCTTAGCCGAGATCGCCGCAGGTTCAATCGCGATGGGCCTCGGCGGTTATCTCGCCGCCAAGAGCGACGCCGAACACTACACTAAGGAACGTGAACGCGAGAAGAGAGAGGTTGCAGAAATACCTCATGAAGAAATGAGGGAAGTGGCTGAAGTATTTCATGAATATGGTCTGACGCTGGAAGAAACCTGGCCCATCGTCGAGGCGCTGCGCCGGCAGCCAAAGAAGTGGATCGATTTCATGATGCGCTTTGAACTCGGTCTTGAAAGGCCTAATCCAAAGCGCGCGTTGACTAGTGCAATGACAATCGGCGGTGCGTACGCTGCAGGCGGTTTCGTTCCGCTCGCTCCGTATATGCTTACGCGCAGTCCGCAAACCTCACTGTTTATTTCGATCGGGGTGACACTGGCTGCCTTGTTCGTTTTTGGATTTATCAAAGGCCGTTACACAGGTACTAAACCCATGCGCAGTGCTTTGCAAACCGCCCTGATCGGTAGCGCCGCCGCGGGCGCTGCCTTCATGATAGCCAGGGCAATATCGTAAGACAGAGGTCAGAAGTCAGAATTCAGAATTCAGAAGTCAGAGGTCAGAGACTAGGAGGTCAGTGAAAAGCCTTAAGCGCTACCCGAAACTAAACAGGAGTTCCTCTGACATCCGACTCTGATCTTTGACCTCTGGCCTCTGATTTCTGGCCCCTGATCTCTGGCCTCTGATCTCTGACCTTCGATCTCTATCGGCAAATCACCTCAGTGCAAACATCGCTGACCAGCAGAGTTCAATCAGGCGTCTTTTGGAACACGATCTCCGTTTCCTCCGGCTACCTGCCATCCATGTCTTGCGGTACAGAAATCCGGCGACTGGAGCGCGCCTTTGTCAGGGTTGTTTGCGATCAGCTCTACCTTGCTGGCGGTAACTACGGCGCTATTGTTGCTGCTGGGTAATGAAATAATAGTTTTTCTTTACGGCACTAAATGGACGGCGGCGGGAGCTATTCTGCGTATCCTCGCGTTGCTGGTTTTCTGCAAGGGACATGCGACTCTTGTTTCACCGCTGCTTATCAGCATGAGAGGAATAGCGCCCGACGTGAAGCTTAAGTTATTCGAAGCCGCGATCTTTTTGGTTTTACTTTATCCGCTGACGATCCGGTATGGCGCGGTAGGCGCGGCCTCAGCGGGGGCAGTTGCCTTCTTCATCTCAATGATAAATCGCTTGCGAGTTGCATCGTCACTTCTTCCGAACATTTCGCAAACGATGCTACGAACAGTTTTATCAGCAGCCGCGGCGTGTGTGTTGGGAATAGCCTGGGGCGCACTGGCAATCCGATCCGTGGAAAGCATACCGCGGCGGTTGATATTGGGGGGTTCAGTGATTGCGCTAATCGCGACCGGAGTGATGCTGGCGTTGTCACCACAGTTACGAATGGAACTGTCACGTTTTCTTTCCGTCGGTCAAGCCGCGCGTAAGCGCGAAACCGGATGAAGTATTCCTTTGGGACGTTAGTTCAACAGCCTCCGAAATAGACTCAGGCACAAACTACTTCTTTACACTAACTTCGATTTCGGATAAAAGCCTCGCTAGTGCATCTCTCCAATTGGCCACCGCACGCCTGAGCTTAAGCAGTCTTATTCCAATTTCACGGAGCGCGCGAAAAACGTTATGGCAACAATAGAACGAGGATTAGAAGCCAGGACCATTTTCGGCGGACATCCGCCCGGCTTGGCGACTCTATTCTTTACCGAACTCTGGGAGCGTTTTAGCTACTACGGAATGCGTTCCATTCTCGTCCTTTACATGGTAGCGCCTGCTGCTCAGGGAGGTTTGGGCTTCGACGTCAAGAGTGCTGCGTCTCTTTACGGCACCTACACTATGTGGGTCTATCTCACGGCCTTGCCCGGAGGGCTAATGGCCGATCGGATGCTTGGTGCAAAACTTGCCGTGTTACTTGGCGGAATAGTGATCGTCTGCGGCCATGTCTCCATGATCTTTCATTCGATGACCTTGTTTTATGGTGGTCTGACACTAATCGCCATCGGCACGGGATTGTTGAAGCCAAACATCAGCGCGATGGTCGGAAGTCTTTACAGCGAAGACGATCCGCGGCGAGATAGTGGCTTCTCAATCTTCTACATGGGCATAAACATCGGTGCGATTCTGGCGCCCTTATGCGTCGGCTATCTGGCCCAGGGTGAATCATTCAAGCGCTTCCTCATGTGGATGGGATTTGACCCGGCTAAGAGTTGGCATTGGGGCTTTGGCGCCGCGGCTGTAGGGATGACCGTGGGACTCATCGTCTACTTATTAAATCGACGCCGATTGGAGCACGTGGGCAACAGAACCAAAAATCAACGGAGTGAGAAGCAGCAGACCATCGCCGGCGAACCGTTGACTCGGGCCGACTGGAAACGTATCGGCGCAATCTTCATCCTATTTATTTTCACCATACTTTTCTGGGCAGCTTACGAGCAAAAAGGCGCGAGCTTGAATTTGTTTGCCAAGGACTTAGTGCGTACTGAAGTTTTTGGAATGAGGTTTCCTTCAAGTTGGTTACAGTCGTGCACGCCGCTCTTTGTAATCATACTCGCCCCGATTTTTTCCACGCTTTGGGTTCAACTCGGCAAGCGACAACCCTCGAGCCCGATTAAATTTACACTAGGCCTGGTGTTTATTGGCCTCGCATACTTGCTGCTGGTGCCGGCTGCGGCGATGACAGCGTATGGAAGGATCAGTCCGCTCTGGTTGGTTGGACTTTATTTTCTTGAAGTGGTTGGGGAGATGTGTTTGAGTCCGGTAGGACTGAGCACCGTTACAAAGCTCGCTCCAATGAAGCTGGTGGGGATCATGATGGGCGTTTGGTTTCTGGCGACTTCATTCGGTAACAAACTCGCCGGCTATCTTTCCGGATTTTACGTCCCGCAGTCAGGCACGCTCATCAAACTTTACGGTGGCATCGCGGCGGGACTGCTGGTGTCGGCGGGTTTGCTGGCACTATTGACCCCTAAGGTGAAAAAGTTGATGGGAACTGTAAATTGACCAGACGACGAAGACACCGGGATTAAAGAACCAGGCTGCGAAATGTCAGACAGTGGCAACCGCGCGTGGCTGGCAAAAACTTTTTGCCCGGAAACACGCCAGCCCCGTCCCTTTCACGCGCGGTTCGGATGCGATGTAAACTTGAGTTTTTCCTGCAGCAACAAAAGTGCGATAATTCCCTTCGTCCAATTCGTTGCTCTCAACCATTTGCCGCCCGGGCGTTCGGGATTGTGTAGCCCCGACCTTGTAATGAAAGAAAAGAGTCCATAAGTTATGAGCACTGCGATTGAAGAAACTCAGGAAGTCTCCGATCAAACTACCAACAAATGGGTCTACCTTTTCGAAGAAGGAAGCGGTGACGACAAATCGCTCCTCGGCGGCAAAGGCGCCGGGCTGTGCGAGATGACGCGCGCCGGATTGCCGGTGCCCCCCGGACTCGTTGTCACCACTGAAGCGTGCAATGCTTTCTTCGAGAACGATAAGAATTTTCCCGAAGGCATGTGGGAGCAGGTCAAAGAAGGCCTCCAAAAGATCGAAGAGAAGGTCGGCAAGAAATTCGGCGATACGCAAAACCCTCTGCTGGTTTCAGTTCGCTCCGGCGCTGCCTTCTCTATGCCGGGCATGATGGACACCGTACTTAACCTTGGCCTTAACGAAGAGACTGTCCAGGGGTTGGCGGCGCAGACTGGCGATCTCCGCTTTGCGCTCGACGCCTATCGCCGCTTTGCTTCTTTGTTTGGCGAGATCGTTATGGGGGTCGCTCACGAAAAGTTTGAGCGTGTCATGGATCGCTACAAGGCGCAGACCTCCGGTGGGCGCGACACGGATCTGAAACCAAAGCACCTGCGGGATATCATCGCCGCCGAGAAACAGATCATTCTTGCCGAGCAACACGCCATTCCGGAAGATCCTTACGAACAACTGCGCGTGGCTATCGCTGCGGTTTTCAATTCCTGGATGGGCCGCCGCGCCGTCGACTATCGACGCGTCAATCGTATTGCGGATTCACTCGGCACCGCCGTGAATGTGCAAGCTATGGTCTTCGGGAACATGGGTGAAAACAGCGGCACTGGCGTGGCCTTCACCCGCAATCCTTCGACGGGCAAAAAGGAACTCTACGGTGAGTATCTGCTCAATGCTCAGGGTGAAGACGTAGTTGCGGGTATTCGCACTCCAAACCCAATTAGTCAACTAAAAAAAGAGCTGCCGAAGGTTTACGAAGAGTTCGCTTCCATCACCGACCTGCTGGAGCAACACTATCACGACATGCAGGACTGCGAATTCACTATCGAACGCGGCAAGCTTTGGATGCTGCAAACGCGCACGGGAAAACGCAGCGGCGCCGCAGCCGTGCGCGTGGCGGTGGAGATGGTCGGCGAGAAGTTGATCGATCGGGCTACCGCCGTCCAGCGTGTTACTCCTGAGCAACTCGATCAGCTCTTGCATCCCACGGTCGATCCAAAAACCAAAGCCACGGTGTTGGCTACCGGACTCCCGGCGAGTCCTGGGGCCGCGCAGGGCCAGGTTGTTTTCAGCCCTGACGAAGCTGAGGAGTTGGCGCGCGAGAATGCCAAAGTGATTTTGGTGCGCCAGGAAACAAGTCCGGACGATTTTCACGGCATGGTTGCCGCGCAGGCGATTGTTACCGCACGCGGCGGCATGACCAGTCACGCCGCAGTGGTGGCCCGCGGTATGGGCAAGCCGTGCGTTAGCGGCGCGAATTCGATAGACGTCGATTACAGCCAGCAACAGTTTTCTGTCGACGGCACGGTGGTCACGAAGGGCGAGTGGATTACAGTCGACGGCTCAACCGGCCGTGTGTTTCTCGGCCAGGTACCGACCGTCCAGCCGACGCTCGGGCCCGAGTTTCACGAGTTAATGAGTTGGGCCGATAAGTTTCGGCGTCTGCGTGTTCGAGCGAACGCCGACACTCCTCGGGATGCAAAAGTCGCGCGCCAGTTTGGCGCCGAAGGCATCGGCCTTTGTCGCACTGAACATATGTTTTTCGGTGATCAAAGGCTGGCGGCGATGCGTGAAATGATTCTGGCGGATGGCGTCGGCGCGCGCGAGAAAGCGCTCGAAAAATTGTTGCCACTGCAGCGCGGTGATTTTGCAGGCATCTTCCGCGAGATGGTTGGTCTGCCGGTAACCATTCGCTTGCTCGATCCGCCACTGCATGAATTTCTTCCCAACGCCGAAGAGCTGATGAGCGAACTCAGCGAACTGAAGATGGCTGTCCGGCTGGCAACAACGCTGGGCGATATGGACAACTTGCTGGACGAAATTGACGAGAAGCGCCGGCTGCTCAAGCAAGTCAACCGTATTCGCGAAGCCAATCCGATGCTCGGATTTCGCGGCTGTCGTTTGGGTCTGGTGTTTCCCGAGGTGACCCGAATGCAGTGTCGCGCAATTTTCGAGGCGGCCTGCCTCGCGCAGGGCGAGAAGAAAAAAACTGAGCTGGAAATTATGGTGCCGTTGGTTTCGCTTAGCGAGGAACTGCATCAGCAACGCGAAGTGATCGACGAAGTGGCCCGCCAGGTGATGGGCGAGTATGGCATGACGGTCGAGTATCGAGTGGGAACAATGATCGAATTACCGCGCGCGGCACTGATGGCTCATGACATCGCCGCCCATGCTGATTTTTTCTCGTTCGGCACAAACGACCTGACGCAGACGACGTTTGGTCTGAGCCGCGACGACTCAAGCCGCTTCCTACCCAATTACGTGGAGCGCAAGATTATGCCCGACGATCCTTTTCAGGTGTTGGATCGCGAAGGAGTAGGTCAACTCGTTCGCCTCGGAACCGAGCGTGGACGCAGCGTAAAGCCTGATCTAAAGGTTGGGATTTGCGGCGAGCATGGCGGCGATCCGAGTTCGATTGCTTTCTGTAACGAGATTGGCCTGAACTACGTTAGCTGTTCACCATTCCGCGTGCCCGTGGCGCGTCTGGCTGCCGCACAGGCAACATTGGCCGCGGAAGCGAGCGAAGCAGTCGCTGCTAATACTGAAGTGTGAGATCTCATTAGCACCGCACTTCAGTGCGGTGATTAAGAAACATAAGCAGGTCGCAAAGCCGTTTCAACGGCTTCCGGCCGAAACCGTTGAAACGGT